>JABSSR010000253.1 GCA_013213965.1 Verrucomicrobiales bacterium
GCTGAGCTTGTAGATTTAAGGCAGTAAAGAAATTAAGATTGGGGGATCTCGCTGTACCTATTTTATATATTAATTTGATACTATGCTAAGGATTCATGGAAATTGTGAAATTACCCTTGCCTGCATTTTCTTTTCTTCCCTGCCCAAACTTTTTAGCAATGAACTCACCGGAACCACCTTTGGTAACAAAAGTCAGTTCATAGACCATAGTCTCAAACCCTCGCCTTGTCGTGAAGGTCAAAACTAAACGAGCTTTGCAATGATCTGGTTTACTAAATGTGTATGAAAATGGTACGACCATATTACCCCTCTCTCCTCCTTGTACCATTTCACCTCTACGATTACTCCTAAATACAAGTCGTTTGCCTTGACTAATTGTAATTTCCCTGCCTCTTAATGTGCTCGGAACATTGCAATTTTTATTACTTTTCTTTCTCGGAGGCTTGTCCGCATTCATGACCAGACCTTGTTCGCCTTCCTCAACCCCTACTCTTAACATAGCGTGAATGAAAAAACCATCGCTCGGTATCGTGAATTCTTTGTCCTGACCGTCCCCTTCAACCGATTCTCCTAACTTCTGCCAGCCTTCATTTGAGCCTGTGGAATTTACTTCAAGAAAAAAGTTTTTCCCTCTGCAGGTACTTACAGTTATGACCATAACCTTAGAATCACGGTCATGATACATCTTAAGTATTTTTGGCAACACTTTGGAATCTAACGGGTCACCATCTTTTGCATCTTCAAGTCCATCAGGAAACCCATCATTATCAGAATCAGAGTCATTTGGATCTAACCCGCAAATCAACTCATATGCGTCACCTAGGCCATCACCGTCACGATCAATACTATATTGCACGAGTTGACCTTTCAAGTCTATCACAGGAAACACTCCTACTGAATCAATAACGCCTTTTATCTGATACAAGTAATCGCCTCGGATCACTATCTTAAGAAAATTAATTCCTTCCAGCCCCGGGAAAGTCCTTCTCAATGCATGCTCCACTACCATCGGCAAACGTAACAAAGGTAATCTGTCACCATTGTCTTCAAATGTTTCGTTCAGATCTTTGAAACGATCATTTGAAGATTCTAATAGCTTATATTCAGAATCGAATTTGAATGTAGAAGTATATCCATCCAACCCATACTCAACACAAATTATACCAGACGGATGATTGTCATAACTCCTAACACCTTCTGTCTTAAAATCTGCGACGGCTCCCTCAAGGAAATCCTGTATAACACGTGGGATTTCCTCAGGGGGAGCCGCCATCACGGGGGGGGAATTCTCCAAAGTAATGACAATCAGAACAGAGGATAGCAGATACCTGAAATCAATCAGGCCTATCCATCTAAATTCATTACTCATCTTGCTATATCTTAAAACCATTAGATTAACACAGTCTAAACATGATAATGATTTCCTAAAACTACAGTTACAGGAAATGTAATCATTACTTTAAACCAATCCTCATTGACATTCACATCAATTTGTCCGTTCAAATGATCATAGACAATTCTTCGGCAAATGCTGAACCCGATACCTGAATGCCCTAGATTAGAAGTGAAATTTGGATTCTTCCTTCCAAACCTACGCATTAATTCAGACACCTCAACATCTTGTATTCCAGGATTTGTATTTTTGACGGTAATCCGCACGGCATCCTCATTTACCACAGAACTTATTATAACATTTCCCCCTGATGGAGTATAACTGACTGCATTTTCAAATAAATTTGAAAGCAAAATACCAATCAGCACTAAATCGGACTTAATTGAAATGTCTGATTCAACGATTTCCCACTTGATTATTAAATTTTTTTCTGATGCCTTATCAAAAAATTGCTTCCAACTCTTTCTTAGCTGCATTGCAAGAGGAAACTCTTCTAGGGTAACACTCTGACTTCCAGAATCCAATCGAGCCAGCAGCAATAAACTCGCCACAATTCGCTCCATGTGTTGTTGCAGATTAAAAATATTATACAAAGTATCATACTCATCATCACTGGTTACGGCAGAAGACATAGCGACTTCTACTTGCGATCTTAATGCAGCTAACGGATTGCGCAGTTCATGGGCTGCATTTGAGGTGAATTGTCTTTCTTGATTAATTGCCTTAGCAACTCTCTGCAATAATTCATTTAATCTATCAATGATTGGGATCAATTCCAATGGCACATCTTTTAGATCAATGCACTCGTCTATATCTCCAATTTTTAATTTACTAATTCTCTTGGAAATTAAACCTACCGGCTTAACAGAGATTTTAACAATTAATGCCGTGATTAACAGAACAGCCATCGAGACAATTACTCCAACCTGCAACAACCTTGCCCGTAAATTAGACAGGACACCTTCTATTTCCAAGCAATTGTGAGCAACGACCAAATGCACTTTGAGTGGTTCAAAAGATTGGAGTTCTCCATCACTACTATCAATCGATACCGGTTTAAAAACTATCCCCATGCACCTTATCGGAACACTTTTAACTATTAATTGGCTATTAACATCGCCCTCAATTTTGTATGACTCAATAGAAAGTAGATCATCGTATCCTTTTGAGGAATCAACATCACTCAAACCAACACTCGGCAAGACAATATCTTCCGGAAGACCCGAAGATCGGAAAATTTCACGCCCGTTAAGATATCTGAACTGGAAAAAGTCCTTTCCTTCAGGATTTTGCATTGCATTAAGGAGAGGCTCAGACAATCTAAAAACTACCCTATCTTCAGTTTGTGCTGCAGCGATCTGCTGATAAGTAAGTTTGTCTCTAAGGAAATTGTCCAACTCAGAGTAAAGAACTTTTTTTACTTGTGAGTAAGTAAAGTTAACAGCCAAAATAATGACTAATAACGCTCCAAAACAAAAAGCAACGATCAATCGCGCTCTTATTGACTTTATAAACATCTTCTCAGATTACTAATTGCCTGGATCTAGCAAAACATATCCCAAACCTCTTCGAGTTTGTATTAATCTGGGAGCCCCTCCTGATTCTGATTTTTTACGTAATCGATTAATAAAAACATCGATAACATTACTGTCTGCCTCGTCTGCAAAATCGTACAATTGTTCCCAAATATCTGCCCGTGAAACAATTTGACCAGATCTCAGAGAAAGGAGCTCCAACAAACAAAACTCCTTAGCCGTAAGATCAAGCGCTCGGCCGTTCCGGCTAGCTACCCTGGCCTTGGTGTCGACTTCAAGATCAGCAATCCTTATAACGGAGTCACTCTTATCATTTGCCCTTCTTATCTGGGCCCGAACCCTTGCCATAAATTCGTCTAATGCAAAAGGTTTAATTAAATAATCATCAGCTCCTGTATCAAGACCTTTAATTCTATCAGGAATGGAATCCCTTGCTGTAGTAATCAGTACAGGAACATTTTTCTTGGCGTTCCTTATCTGAATGAGCACATCAAGACCATCAATTTCCGGCAAAGTAAGATCCAGTATCACTAGGGAATATGGATTTTCAAGCGCAAGCCATAACCCCTCTCTACCTTCGCCCGTTTCATCTACAGCAAAACCATCACTTCGAAGACGCTTAGCCAGCGCCTCTCGCAATGGTGTATTATCCTCAACTAATAAAACTCTCAAGATTGAAACAAATGTTAATTCTAATTAGAGTTTACCAATTAATTTAATAAACTAAATAAATTAGTGATTACTAAATAAAAATTAATCTGAACCCAATCTATTAAAGTATGAATAATTAGAGCAAGTATAGCTCTAGCACATTATAACTTACTGACTAATGCTCAATCTTGATGCGCATTATCATGATCTGAGTCAACATGGCCATGAGGCTTGAACATATTTTTCGTATCATCCCATTTATGCTTGTCACAAGAAGAGATGAAGTATGCAGCAGCAAAAACAAATATAATTCTTATATGATCCTTGTTCATTGGTAGGTATAAATGAATAGGAAAATTTGACAAAAGCAAATCCTTAAACCCCCTTTTCGGTCGGATTCCATATGAATTTATGGAGCTGAAGTTGGAAGGTCACATCGAGACCATCTCTAACAATCCAATCAACGATTTTGCTATATTCTAATTGCGCAAATACTGGAGAGAAAATCACATTACCGCAGAGCTCGTTAAGCTTTTCACTGATTAGTTTATCGCGAGACCATACATAGTCCTCTTCAGATCCAATAACAAACTTCACTTCGTCTTTAGTTTTTAAATGTTTTATGTTTTCATACCGATTATTATGTGACTCACCACTACTCGGAGTCTTCAAATCCATTATGATATGAACTCTTGGGTCAATCATGCTTATGTCACGATTGCCGCTTGTTTCAATCAGCACTGTATTTCCTTTGTCGCACAAACTCGTCATTAGCGAGAAGACTCCATTTTGCAAAAGCGGTTCACCTCCTGTAATTTCGACAAGATTACAATTAAAATCATTTATTATATTTAATATGTCGCCAATGGAATGATTTTTGCCTCCATAAAAGGAATATTCCGTGTCACAATAACTGCACCGAAGATTACAACCCGTGAGTCTAACAAAAATACACCTTTTACCAACAAAACTACTTTCGCCCTGAATCGATTGGTAGATCTCAGTTAGTCGGATTTTTTCTGAAGAAGTCATCTAGCTCTTATTACTCTGTAACATTATCAATTGCTAATTATCAAAGCTTAATAACTGATGGATATAAACGAAGCAAAAGCGAAGGTTGCCGAACTTCACAAAGAACTCAATCATCATAATCAATTATACTATATTGAGGGAACTCAAGCAATCAGCGATGGTGAGTATGACTCATTAATGAATGAGCTAAAACGAATTGAAGAATTATACCCTACTTTAACTTCGCTCGACTCTCCAACTCAGCGCGTAGGTGGTGCCCCCTTAACAGAATTCAAGCAAGTTAATCATCCTGTTAGAATGCTCTCCATTGAAGACATACATGAATTAAAAGAGGAACAAATTGAAAACACAAATGAAAATTCAGAACACAATCTAATTGAATGGCACAAAAAAACTCTCAATGCGCTTCCCGCCAATCAAAGCACTTTTACTGTTGAGCCTAAAATAGATGGAGTCGCTGTATCTATAATGTATAAGAACTCCAAATTACAATATGCTGCAACTCGCGGTGACAGTGAGACTGGAGACGATATCACACAAAACATACTAACAATTAAATCCATACCAACGTCCTTGCCGAATAACGCGCCGCACACATTCGAAATACGTGGTGAAGTATTTATGCCGAATAAAGCATTCGAAGAATTAAATAAAGCCCGCAGCGAAGAAGGAAAAACCAAATTCATTAATCCACGGAATGCAACGGCAGGCACTCTCAAACAGTTAGACCCTAGAGTAGTCTCAAAAAGACCAATCGACGTAATCTTCCATAGCTTTGGTCAAATCAATGACTTGGATCTAAAAACAATAGAACAATACAGGAAGTATCTCATGGAACTGAATTTACCTGTAGATAAATGGTTTAAAATTATTCAAAGCTCAGAACAATTAAGGACCGCCGTATTGGAACTAGATTCTGATCGTCACACTTTCCCTTATGGAACTGATGGCGCCGTAATAAAAGTCAACTTAATCGAATCTCATAAATCATTAGGCCACACCTCAAAGTTTCCTCGATGGGCTTGCGCATACAAATATCGCCCTGAACAAGGTCAAACTATACTTAAAGAAGTAACAATCCAGGTAGGCCGGACTGGGGTCCTGACTCCGGTAGCCGAACTGGAACCAATATTCATTTCAGGAACTACAGTGTCCCGCGCCACTCTTCACAACCAAGATGAAATAATTCGCAAAGATATACGAATCGGAGATACGGTCGTGATAGAGAAATCCGGTGAAATCATCCCAGCAGTAATTAAGGTTAATCTTGAAAAAAGACCTGATAATACTGTCCCATTTTCTCTTCACAGTCATATAAATGGAAAATGCCCTTCATGTGCATCGACAATATCAAAAGAATCGGGTTTTACCGCTTGGAGATGCAACAACTCCAAGTGCCCAGATCAATCCATAGCAAAGTTAAAACATTTTGGTGGCAGAAGAATGCTCGAACTTGAGGGACTTGGAATATCCGTTGCTGAAAAACTTGTAACTTCTGGCCTTATCACTCATCCCCTCGATCTTTTCGAGCTAAGATCAGATGAACTCGCTAAAATGGAACTCGAGCCAGCTAAATTAAATTCAGGAGCCACAAGTAAACCCAGAAAATTCGGGGAAAAGAAAGCCATGAAATTGATTGAAAGTATTCAGAAATCAAAAGATTTACCCCTCTCCAGATGGCTCCATGCCTTAAGTATCCCCAACCTTGGAGAATCAGCTTCCAAGGAATGTGCACGGACTCACAGATCATTTGATGAAATATTAAATTCTTCGATACTGGAGCTAATATCTGAAAGGTGGGAAAAAGAAAATTGGATAAAAAACAATCCTGTTAAAGCGAATAAAAAAAACGAAAATTCAACATCAATCCTTGCCAGAAGCAGTCAGTCGAAAGAACACAAAAAACGTATCCAAGAAATTAATAGGATTCTCGAAAATTACAAAATATCACCTGAACTAGGTGGCGTAGTAAGCACATCACTAATGACCTATTTAAAATCAGAAACAGGAAAAGCATCTTTAAACAAATTGGACCGTTTAAATATACATCCCTCATCAGCCAACTACGCTCCTATCCCATCACTTGAAAAAGCAGAAAACTTATCTCTAAATGAAACAACTTGGGTGATCACCGGAACACTATCAGAGTCAAGAAGTCATTTTAAAAGTATAATAGAAGACAATGGAGGCAATGTGACTGGCTCAATTAGCAAAAAAACCAATTATCTTTTAGCCGGTCAAAACCCTGGCAGTAAATTAGACAAGGCCGAGAAACTTAACGTGAAAGTTCTAAGTGAAAATGAACTGATTTCATTGATCTCAACAACCTAAAACTGGTCCACTCCATAAAAGCTTAACAACCTCTTAACTCGTCCGTAAAAGAGACACTGAAACAAAGTTCGTATTACTCATAACGTATTTACGAACAGTTACACGAACTTCATGTAAAGGATATTTAACAAAGAGACAGTCAATCACTTCCTCCGCAAGAGTTTCAATCAACTTCCTCTCCCCGCTCGAAGATAACTCCTTTACGCATTCAGAAACTTCGAAATAATCGATTGTGTTTTCTATACAATCATCGAGACCTAACATCTTTCTTTTCGGAATCATTCTAATATCAAGTGAAATCTCTTGTGGGCTTGATCGTTCAGCATCAGTAATGCCCAATCTCGACTGCACTCTCAACCCATTAATTTCGATAGTACCGCGTTCCATATATCCTATCTTTCTTTTCTGGATAAATAATCAGAGAGCTGACACAAGTTATCAATCACTAAATCAGGAACTGATTCTAATAACTTCTCTTCGCTGTTATACCCACTAAGCACAGCAACAGAAAACACGTCTACAGAATGTGCCGTATCAACATCATGCTGCATATCACCTACAAACATCGTTTCTTGAAAATTTAAAGAGCATTCATCAATGAGAGACCTAATCCATATTCTTTTATCAAGCGCTTCAGTGTAAACTCGTTGAAAATATTTTTTGAGATTAAGGGAAGCCGACTGTTTCTCATAGTGTTCATTTTTAATCGAACTCAAAAGAAAGATGCTCAGATCATGATCTCGACAGAAATCAAGAAATGCCACAACTCCAGGCAAAACCTCAACACGCTCTTCAGATTCTTCGAAAAAATGTGCGTATAACTCTTCAACTTCCGGCATTGGGATGCCCGGCAATACTTCCTTATAGAAATCAATGAATGGCAAACAAAAAACGTCGCAGAATTCCTTTCTGGTCATCGGTGATTTTCCATAATGGCAAAGAACCTTGTTCGTTGCGTCTACAACAGGCCCCAAATCATCTACTAGTGTCCCTGACCAATCTAAAATTACATTTCTGAAGTTCCTCACAGGAATGAAATGTTACCCCACTCTAAAAATAACTCCCTTGACTTTTTCACGACCAAAAAGGTTCTGGAGTTTTTTAATAATCTCAGGCTTCATTTGCCTATCAAGTGTATAATGAATTGACGGCTGGAGCACACTCACTTCAATAACGCCGTTTCTGTAACCCGTAGGCTTAGTGTTTTCCGTTATGACTGGCGGCATTATTTGATTCCAAGCATTCACAACATCATCTTCTGACAAAAGATTACTGACCCCCAAACTCTTAAGTGCCGTAGAAACTTCATTAGAAATTTCTTTATGCGGAATGATTGAATCGGGCGATTTTAGCCCTCGCCACTCATCAATTAATTGCTGCCTAAGAATAGAATGCTTAGTTTTAAACTTCCTGGCCATTCTAACTATCGCCATCATCTCCAATCGCTTCGACTGGACATCCTTCCATAGCTTCATCACAAAGCTCCTTTTCCTCATCGTTTTCAGGCTGTTTGTATAAGTAGGAATAGCCTCCCTCTTCTTGCCTAGTAAAATTATCCGGCGAGGTTTCTCTGCAAAGATCACAATCAATGCATTGATCATCTACATAGTACGCCCCCTTGGCATTATCTTCATAACTGTCTTCTTTGTCGGCCATTTTTCATTGATTGAATTTTATATAGTTATTCGTTAAAACTAATAATCAACCTTTTTTTAGGAAGAATTCACATAAAGCTTTAAAGCTGAAATGATTTGCATGCTCAGCAAGTTCATTAAACAATTCTTAAAAATAACACATGTCCGATCAAAAAAAATCGAATGACTCAGAACCTGATGACTCTAAGACCAAATCTCAACACTCCTTAGACCTAGACGAAAATCTCTCTACTCCAAAATCAGAACAAAATTCTCCACTTCAAAATAAACGTAAGAGCAACATCACCCCGTTATCGAAACTTTCTACGATTTTAATTCTCACCATTTGCTTAGCGTCGTTATTTGCTCTCATCCAAACATTTATTAATACAAAAAACGATTTCACGGAGTCAAAAGAGCATATCTCTACGAGCGTGCCCAAAAACCTAAAGGGATCAGTCCTTGAATTGAAAAGTATTAATTGTGGTTGGGAATTAAGCCCTGACCTAGAAAACAATTCACCTCCGAGCGTAATTGTTCCAGTCATCACAATAAAAGAAGCAATTGGAAGTGATGGGTACCTTCAGATCGTATTCAAAGATGCCGAAGGCAATATTCAAGGGGACCCTAACACATTCCAGTTTGACTCAAAGAAAAATTCATTTGTAACCACTCAGAGAAATGACTTAAAAGTTCGTGCCACTAGCGGATTAGAAAACATGTTAAGCTTTTCTTCTTATAAATTAGCAAACTCTAAAGATTCCGCAGGGCCATGGAGCGCAACGATTCAGGAAAGTGGACCTAATGGGGAGTGGTCAACCTTAGCTGTCTTTGGAATTCCCAGCAGTAAACTAAACTCTAATAATTAATGCTAATTAGTTACTTGAAATATAATATATCGCCCCACTTGGGGCCAAAACACTGAAACTTATGGGCATCAACGAAACTCAAATGACTCAAATAATCCCAACTGAAGGTTGGCACGTGATACATTTATTTTATCAGATTGATCATACCCAATGGTCCCTTCAAACCGAAGAAGAACAACTCAAAGCAAAGACTGATCTATCTAAACTAATACAAGACATAAGAAGCGCTCCTAACACTCAATTACTTTTATTTAGTATAGTAACACCTAAAGCAGACATTGGATTCATGCTCATCACTGATGACCTTCAATTAGCTAATACATTCGAGAAACAATTAACTCTCGCATTAGGAGCGGACATTCTGAATCCCAGCTTCAGCTATCTGTCAATGACTGAAACCGGCGATTACATGAGCACTGAGGAAGATTATTCTGAAAAGACCCTGAAATCTGAACGCAATCTCAAGGAAGGTACTGAGGACTATGAAAATGCATTGAATGAATTCAAAACACACATGGCAAAATATTCCAATGACAAGCTGTATCCAAATTTACCCGATTGGCCAGTCTTTTGTTTCTACAGTATGGCAAAAAGACGTGGGGAAACATTTAATTGGTACGCACTCCCATTCGATGAGCGCAAAAGACTAATGGCTGAACATGGGAAGGTCGGACGTCAATGGGCTGGCAAGATTAGACAACTGATAACCGGATCTGTCGGCCTCGATGACTCAGAATGGGGAGTATCACTGTTTGCAAACAATAGCTATGACATTAAAGGAATCGTATACCAAATGAGATACGATGAGGTGTCAGTTAAATATGCAGAATTTGGAGACTTTTACATAGGATTACAACTTCCCCTTGATCAACTTTTTAGAAGAATTGGACTCTAAATCAAAACCCCCTAAATGAGCACACCTGTCGAACACGATGACCCAATAAACGCTAAGATCTTAGAAATATCAGAAGATCTGATTAGCGGATTTCAAAGACAACCATTTCATCTTATTGCAGAAAAATCAGGAGTTGAAATTGATGTAGTAATTGAAAGAATAAAAACAATGCTGCATGCAGGCGTGATCCGCAGAGTGCGCCAAACCTTACTCTCAACCAAACTTGCTCATGGCTCTCTCTGTGCTTGGAAAATTGATGATGCCAAAATCGATGAAGCTTTTGATTTCATGTTCAAAGAAGATCCGTTCAGCGGCCACGTTGTGGTCCGTTCAACAGATAGAGAAATCACAGGATCAGAATTCAAACTCTGGACTACGCTCAAAGTTCCACAAGGCGAATCATTAGAAGAACACGCAAACACAATTAAGAATGTCATTGGAGCTGAAAAATATATACTAATGCCGGCTAAGGGTGTTTTTTCTCTTGGTGTAGGTCATGTCCGAAGGAAAAATTTACCATTAGGCTCAAAATCCGATTCTCCAGCAGAAATGATGACAACAAATGTAGTCGAACTTTCAAACACTGAATGGAAGGTTTTGCTTTCTTTGAAAGAAGAGTTAAAACAAGAGGAGATATCACTCGATCCATGGACCAGTCGGGCTGAAGCGCTAAACATTCCACTAGAAGATTACTTCAACATTGCAGAAAACCTTAATCAGAAAAAGGTTATTGGCCGTTTTTCTACATTTCTTGAACATGCGAAACCTTCTGCTACCGGGAAACGTGTCACTCGATTTAATGGCTTATTTCATTGGAGGGTAAAGGAAGGCCTGCAACTCAAAGCAGGCTCAGAAATTGGCAGACATCATATACTAACTCATTGTTATTGGAGAGAGGGCGGAGAAAATTTTGGTAATGTTAATGTAATGGGAGTAGTTCATGGAACAGATAAGGACAAGGTTCTTGATCACAAACAAGCGATAGACTCTCACCTTGAAAATATAGGAATTGAAGTACTATACACTAATGTCTTCTGGGGAGGCCGAAGCGAAATCA
>JABSSR010000254.1 GCA_013213965.1 Verrucomicrobiales bacterium
TGACGTACCGTCTGCCTTGACGTGGCAACCGGTAATAAGCGCTGGGAATTCATGGCAGCAGCCGCAATGAATCGAACGCCGACCTATTACGAGGAGAGGATTTACGTCGGTAGTGACGACGGTCACGTTTATTGCCTTGACGCCGGGACAGGTGAGCTGATTTGGAAATTCAAGGCCGTTCAACGTAATCGGTGGATGCTCTCATATGAAAAATTAACTTCAACATGGCCTGTCCGTTCCGATGTGGTGGTCGATCGCGGTGTAGCCTACTTCGCTGCTGGGATCCTACCGCACGAGGGAACGTTCCTCTTCGCTGTTGACGCAAAAACCGGGAAACTAATCTGGTGCAACGCATCACAGGGAGCAGCGATGCGGAGGGAAGCCATTGCCCCTGCAGGACATCTGATCGTTTCAGAAAAGACAATCTGGGTGCCGCGTGATCACTTCGGCTACAGCCAGAACCATGGGATGTTGGTATCCTTTGAACGTGAAACCGGAAACCATCCGGTCAGGGTGGAAGATCCGCACTCAATTCCCTATGGAGGTGACGTTCCGGTCTTCGGCGTGAGTGTCGGGGACACCCGTTACCTGGGTGACATGGCGAGGACAGCAAAGAAGGAACACAATAAGCCGGCAGTGATGATCTGGGACCGGCGTGAGAAAAAAGACGTCACGCATTGGACCGATGTCGACTCGGTCCTTGGCCTGCGCTCCGGCAGCAGTAAATATCGGGTAGGCGGCGTGCATTTCCGCAATGATCCGGACGCTTGCACCGTCATCTTCGCAGGCGGCATCATTTATCACTCGATGTTCCAGATCGATCCGAAGAAAGGCGTTGGATCCAAGATCCTCGCACGTCGTCCGGAGAACGGTGACATTCTCTGGTCAACGCAGATTCCGGAACGAGCTAACCAGCTAGTCATCGCAAACGGTCGGCTATTTGTCACGACTCGACGAGGGATAATCCGCTGCTTTGCTCCCCCGGGCACGGCCAAGCACGGTACGATTACCGAGAAAGCCAACGGTGAGGCCCCTGACGAACAGAAATTATTCCAGAACGTCGCCACATCAATTGTGCAGAAGACGGATGTTCGAGCTGGTTACGCGCTAGTTCTTGACTGCCAAAGCGGTGCGCTGGCCGAGCAATTGGCCCGGCAAACAAATCTTTCAGTTTGCGCTGTCTTTGACGACGAGGAAAAGGCGAGCGACGCTAGGGCCTCTTACGCTAAGGCAAACCTAAACGGCACACGGATCACTGTCTTTCACCAACCGCCAGGCACCAGATTACCGTTCCCCTCCTACTATGCTGACTTAATCGTTTCAGAGGCAGCGGTAAAAGGAACTCTGCCGTCCAAAAGCACAGTCGATGATTGCTCGCGCATTTTAAAACCCATTCGCGGCATTGCGCTGATCGGGGGTGGTAAAACCACTGCTGATACGTTAAGAACATGGAACGCTGCGACTCAGCAACAAGGCTGGTCAATCGTGGAGAGCGGCGACGCGGCCTGGAGTCAGCGGATCCGTCCTCAACTCGAGCAGTCCGGGAGCTGGACACATCAGCTTGGTGACTCCGGTAATACCGGGTGCAGTGATGATGGTGCTCTCAAGGGGCCACTCGGCGTCCTGTGGTACGGACCGCCAGTATTGCGTTACGGCAACAACAGTATGCCCGCGCGCATTGCTCACGGTATGATGCTACTTCCCGTCCACAATGGCATTATCGCGTGTGATCAGTATAGCGGCCGCAGACTCTGGTACTATCCGTGTTCTGAGAATTCACACTTTTTTATTGCCAATAAGACGGTTTATCTCCGCAAGGAAATACTAAATCGCAACCGTCCCACAGGCAAGGCCCTGTGGGAACGTATCAACCTTGAAACGGGCAAGAAAATTGCTGATGTTGCACTTCCCAAGATGATGGAAAAGGGAACCATCAGCCAGATGGCTGCCAGCCGTGACGGGAAGATCGTCTTCGGTCACGTGCAATGGCAGCAAATCACTAAACAGGGAGACCAAGAGATCAAGAAGGACTTCAGCTGCATTTTCGCGGAGGATTCCGATTCTGGAAAGCGCCTCTGGACAATTGGTGGAGCAGGACAGCAACGCCAGTGGAATAGCTGGGTCTCAATCAGTGACGGTCGATTGTATTGCAGCGTTCCACTAACTGACGCACATCGTGAGAAAGCACTCAACGAGATGAAGGTCTATTTGCAACAGTATTCCCCTGAACGGTTTAAGGATTTTGACCCTTCGAAACGCACGATACAGTCAATGGCGGCTCTGGATGGAAAAACCGGGAAAATTCTCTACGAAACCGGAATCGACACGACCAATGTCTTCCTTTACAGCGGTCGACGAGGCGTCCACTACAACCCGTCAATCATTCCCTTCACCATGGCCAGCGAAAACACTGTTGTCTTCGCAACGCAAAGCGGAGCTGACAAAGGTTGGCGGCAATGGCCCAACGGTGCCTACAAACCACGCACACTGACAGTCTACGCAGGCGACACCGGAAAGCTACTGTGGAGCAAACATGCCGATTATCGAACCCGGCCCGTCATCGCCAATGGAACAATTTATGCTGAGCCATGGGCCTATGACATTCAAACAGGAGAACGCCGTCAACGCACTCATCCCATCACTGGTCAGGAAGTAGACTGGGCATGGTGCCGATACGGTAAACAGTGCGGGCAGTTCTCCGCCTCACGGCATTTTCTATTTGGACGCTCAACGGGCGTTGCCTATCACGACTTGCTCAACGACGACGGTCTCTACACGTTCTATCACAGCCGCATGAGTTGTCTCTTCGATGCAATCACCGGTGGCGGAATGATGATCAAGCCGCCAATGGCTGTTTATTGCAGTTGTTCCTGGTCATTGCCGTTTTCCGTGGCGATGGGACAAGTGGAGGCACCACCCGCAACGCCTTTCCTTTTCGCCCAACCCGGTCCCGTCCTGCCGGTAAAGCACCTCTATCTTGATCTTGGCGGCACAGGTGACCGGCGAGATCCTGACGGAAACCTCTGGCTGACCACGGAACGTCCTCACCGGCACAAGCTGTTGCTTAATCTTGAAGCGGGAGTCGTCACATACCCTGGAGGCGGAGCCGTGGGACGCCATTCGCAATCTATCCCGGACAGCAATGCTGATACACATTTTGTTTTTACCTCGGCTGTTCGTGGGATGAGGCAATGCACAGTACCTGTGACCACGCCCGGTGATGGAAAAGGGAAATACAAGATACGCCTGGGATTTTCCGCTCCTGCCGGTGATGTTCCCGGGCATCGTGTTTTTGATGTGCGACTTAACGAGAAAACCGTGCTCACCGATTTCGACATAGTCAGGGAAGCCGGCGCGCCAGAGCATGGTATCTGGAAGGAATTTTCCATCAACATCGACTCAGGCCTGGTGATCGACCTGGTGGCGAAAACCGAAGATCCTACACTCCAGCAGATGCCGTTCATTAATGCCGTCGCGGTTATTCGCGAGGAAATTCAGACCATCGGGATCAAGATTCCGGAAAATACCTGGTTAAATGAAGAAAAACCCGAAACAAGCATTACGTTAAAGGTTGCAAACCACAGGAACACTCCGTTCACGGGAAAACTGGTCATTGAGCGTTCCGGTGACATCGTTGCAACAATGCCAGCCGAGGGGGCTATGGTCCTTGACTCTGGTGAGCAAAAGGATGTCAAGGTTCAACTCAGGAACAACCAGCCCGCCAGGACGGGAACACACGCGCTGGCAGTAAAGCTCCTTGCCCACTCAGGCAAAGTTGAACACGAGTACAAGTTGACCGTTGACTGCCTTGGCAAACTTCACCGCAAGTTGATGCAGGGCAGCGGAAGGTGGTGCATGTCCCGCAAGACATACGAGACATGGATACAACGTGCCACTCCACAACACTCGATTGGTCGTTTCCCGGCGTCAAGGGGGGCCGAGAGACCCGGGGACATAGGCGCCGCCTGTTCATGGCTGAGGTTTGTTATTTCAGCAGACATCGGCGAGGTAAAGAATTTGCGGGTGCGCCTGCACAGATCAACTGAACTTTCTGCAAACTGGCAGGCTCTATATGGATCCTCATCCAGCACCGGAAAACCCGAAAACTACTGGGGAGAGTTTCGGCTTATTGATAGCCTGACGGACGTGAACATCGACTCGTTGAAGTATCCTGAACTGCCTGGTTTGTTACCTGGCAGTTATTCCCTTGCTCCAAATCCCGGAAACCCCAACGTTATAGAGGCATCACTTCCCACCAACATCAAGAGGGACGAAAACGGCAATGGTCGTATACAACTTGTCCTTCAGCCAACCGCATTGAAAGGCCCGGTTTACTGGGCTCCGAGCGGTTCGCGCGTCAAACCGGAGCACGCCCCGCAACTCGTAATTGACTACGAACCAAAGCGAGAATCAGGACAATAATTCCTCAGAACTTGCATCTAGCACCCTTAATCTAGGTTCCCGGTATAATCTTCTGTGGATTGTGTAATTGGTTAGAAATTAATGAAGCTTTAGGAGCAAAATTAATTTAAAAGTGACAAAAATTTAATTAGAAAGTGCCTAAATAAGGGATTATTGATACAATTTACTACAGAAATCTTGACATTTAGGTTATCTTGATATGTTGATTATAATCAACGAATTAGCGTTGGTTATAAATGGAGACATAATTATGTTAGATAAAGTAATAGCATGTGTTAAAAAGTTAACAGAAGCAGGTATTTCAATCATTGCACTTGCAGT
The DNA here is from genome assembly GCA_013213965.1 of Verrucomicrobiales bacterium. GTDB lineage: Bacteria > Verrucomicrobiota > Verrucomicrobiia > Verrucomicrobiales > DEV007 > EC70. The sequence goes on from JABSSR010000254.1 coordinate 4,744, forward strand.
CGTAGTTCAGGTGCTTTTCCCTGACCCTGAGAAGAACATTCCTTTCCTCGGAAATGACGTTGTGGGAACAATTACTGGAATTGTTGATACTCTGGGAGGGCAAGGTCTAGTAGGATTGGCAGCAGTTGCAGTTATCTATGCAATCTTCACACGAGAGAGCAAAACGCCTAGCTAACTTTTAAAAAACCCGCCTCTCGGCAGGTTTTCTTGGAAATTGATTTTAGCCAAGGCGCGGAACACGCCGGCAGGGACAACTGTCCCATCGCGCAACACTCGAAGAACTCGTGGACGCGCGAGCCGGTTCCGTCGTTTTGACTACTTTTCGTGAGTTAACCTTAAGCTGCGAGGTAGAGGAAACAGGAGACTCGGGTAGCATTGATGATTTCAATCACCTGAA
>JABSSR010000255.1 GCA_013213965.1 Verrucomicrobiales bacterium
AGTATCAATTTATGGTTACAATACACAATAATTAAGTGCATTTTAGATGACACGAACCACGTATTAGCAACCTCCTGCGTAGAGCCTTCAGCATGAGCTAGTTGTGGATGTTTCTATAACAAAATAAAACGCTTAAATCGATACTGAATGTATTGATAATATTACCTATTTAGAGTTATTATTTAAATACGAAATAAACGTTATTTAAGCCTTACAAATTTCCAAAAATTAAGAATTTCTAAATGCCCAAAGAAGATACCAACTCAACCAACGATGAAGTAGCGAACACTGCCGGAGGACAACAGTACGATGCAGCGCAAATTGATAAATTAGAAGGCTTAGAAGCTGTTCGTAAAAGGCCAGGCATGTTCATTGGCGATCCCGATGTAAGGGGACTTCATCATTGCGTATTCGAGGTTCTTGATAACTCCATCGACGAACACTTAGCCGGTTATTGTGACAAAATAAACATATCGCTTCATGTAGATGGCTCCATTTCTATTGATGATGATGGAAGAGGAATACCTGTAGACATGCATCCAAAGTTTGGAATCCCTGCCATAGAACTAGTTCTTACTAATCTACATGCTGGCGGTAAATTTGGACAAGGTGCTTATAAGTATTCTGGCGGCTTGCATGGTGTCGGCGCAAAATGCGTCAACGCATTATCTGATTGGTTCAAGGCCGAAGTGCGAAGGGATGGTAAACTTTATTCCATAACGTTCGAAAGGGGAAAGACTACCAAGGAACTTGAAGTCGTTGGTGATATACCACTAAAACCCACAGGCACTAAGATTACATTTTTCCCTGACGCAACAATTTTTACAGATACAATCGAATTTGAGACTGAAAGATTGGCAAAGAGAATGAGAGAGCTCGCTTTCCTTAATCCTGGTCTAACGATCCAGCTTAATGATGAACGCCCCGAAACTGAATCAAATCAATCCTTCTATTACGCTAAAGGTATAGAGGAGTTCGTTACACAGTTAGGTGAAAATAAAAATCTAGTGCACCCCGATCCCGTGACGATTAGAGGGAAGCGACAGGTAGAAATAGATTATGATGGAAAAGTCACTGAGGATGACGTATTTGCTGATATTGTTTTCCAGTATAACGATAGCTACAACGATCATATTCTATGTTACGCTAACTCCATACCAAATACAGACGGAGGAACACACCTTTCTGGTTTTCGTGGCGCACTGACAAGAGCAATTAATCAGTACGCTAAAGCTAATAAGCTTTTAAAGGACAAGGATCCTGCATTATCTGGGGACGATGTCCGAGAAGGTATAGTTTGCGTCATTAGCGTTAAGATGCCGAATCCTAGATTCAATTCTCAAACTAAAGCCAAGTTAGTTAATACTGAAATTGAAGGAGTAGTCGGATCGATCGTGTATGAGGGTCTACAAAGTTACTTTGATGAAAACCCGCCTTTAGCAAAACTAATTATTGAAAAGGCGGTTAATGCAGCAAGAGCTCGGGAAGCTGCCAGATAGGCTCGAGAAACAGTCAGAAAATCTGTTCTGTCCGGCGGAGGGTTGCCCGGGAAGTTAGCTGACTGCTCGGAACGCGATCCAGCAAAATCAGAAATTTACATTGTTGAGGGTGACTCTGCTGGGGGATCAGCAAAGTCTGGAAGGAACAGAACGAACCAAGCGATTCTTCCTTTACGAGGTAAAGTTATTAACGTTGAAAAAGCGAGGCTTCATAGAGCGTTGCAGAACAAGGAAATACAAGCCATGATAACTGCTATTGGCGCCGGCATTGGTGGAAGCACCGGAGATGCTGATTTAGAGGGTGCATTTCAACTGGAGAAGGTAAGATACCATAAGGTTGTGATAATGACTGATGCTGATGTGGACGGCTCTCACATTAGAACATTACTTCTTACATTTTTCTGTCGTCATATGCCTGAACTGGTCAAGGCAGGCTACTTATACATTGCCCAACCACCACTCTATAAAGTTACGAGAAAAAAAAGGGAAGAATACATTGCTGATGATATTGAATTAAATGAAATCCTAATTTCACTAGGTTCCGAAGAAGTTCGTTTGCGTAAGGCAGGGACTGAAGACTATTTGGAAACTGATCTTCTGAAAAGTGTTCTAGATTCACTTTCTCAGTTGACTCGATTCGTTAGTACGCTTGAAGGACATGGCGGTAACTTCAAGCACCTATTAAATAATGGAAAGGATGGGCATTTCCCAGAATACATGGTCAGAGTCCGAGTAGGAAACGAGGAAGAAATAACCTACTTTAGTGATGAGAAGGCACTCTTGGAATTCTGCCAGAGCAATAGGGATCTTAGATTACTTAACGAAGAACTCACTGAAGATGAAATTGAAGCGTACCGTGAAAAGTTTGAAGGCGTTCAAAGGCGTGCGATCAAATATGAACTTCATGAATCAATTGCCATTACTAAGATTTTAGAGCGTTTAAATGAACTTGGATTGCAAACCGATCCATTCTACTCTGATGATGTTCCAATTTATGAACTCGTTGAAGGTGAAGGCGATCAGATGATCGTTGATCCTGTTTTCAACCTCTTTGAGATACTTGATAGAATATTGGACATTGGCAAACGCGGCATGCGAATCCAAAGATTTAAAGGCTTGGGCGAAATGAACGCTAAAGAGTTGTATGCAACTACTATGGATCCTGAGACAAGAACCTTTTTAAGAGTTCAGTATGATCATGAAAATCTTGAAGACGCTAATGATATGTTTGATGTCTTGATGGGCGATGTTGTCGAGCCGAGGAAACGTTTCATTGAGGATAATGCGCTCAAGGTACAAAACCTGGATGTGTAATTAACACCCACAATTATTTAAAAATATATAATGTCTGACGACAAAATAAAACCAATCAAAGTAGAGGTTGAGATGTCGAAATCCTTCTTGGATTATTCGATGTCAGTGATTGTTTCACGAGCCCTTCCAGATGCACGTGACGGGCTTAAGCCCTCTCAAAGGAGATTGCTTTATGCAATGCATCATGATCTCTCGCTTTCAAAAACTAAACCTCACTTGAAGTGCGCAAGAATTGTTGGTGAGACAATGGGTAAATACCACCCTCATGGTGACGGAGCTATATACCAAACAATGGTTAACATGGCTCAGCCATGGACCATGCGTGAGACCCTCATTGACGGTCAGGGTAATTTTGGATCCGTCGAAGGCGATTCTCCAGCCGCCATGCGATACACCGAGGCCAGACTCACTGAACTGGGTTCATCAATGATGTCTGATCTAGAAAAAAGCACAGTCGACACGCATGAAACCTATGACGGCAACTCTCAAGAGCCTGAAGTCCTTCCGGCCTCAATACCCAATCTTCTCGTAAATGGCGGAACAGGCATTGCGGTAGGCATGGCCACCAATATACCTGCTCATAACTTAGGTGAGGTAATTGATGGGCTCTGTGCAAAAATAGAAAATCCAGAAATTACAATCGAAGGTGTTAAAGAATTCATCAAAGGGCCCGACTTCGCAGGCGCATGTGAGATCAGAGGATATAAAGGAATTGATAATTATTTCAGGACGGGAAGGGGAAGCGTCAAAATACGAGGAGTAATGGACGTCCAGGAAACGTCAACTGGAACCTCTCAGATCATCATCAAACAAGTCCCACACGGTGTCAATAGAGCTACATTGCAACAACGAATTGCTGAGCTTGTAAGAGAAAAAGTACTAACTGATATTTCAGGGATGCGTGATCTATCTGATGAAAATACATGCATTGAGATTACATTGAAACGCGACGCTAGACCGCAGGTAGTAGTTAACCAGCTATTCAAACTCACTTCGATGGAAACATCCTTCGGAGTCAACATGTTGGCCATACATGAAAGAAGGCCAAAACAACTTTCAATCATAGATGCCTTGGACGCCTTCATCGAACATCGGAGAGATGTCGTCATACGAAGAACTCGGCACTTGTTGCAGAAAGCTGAGGATCGTGCTGAAAATCTTGAAGCTTTTCTTTTAGCAATTGCACACTTAGATGATTTTATAAAAATAATTCGAGATTCTAAAAATAGAGATGAAGCACGGGAGCGAATTAAGGCATATAAATTCTCTTGTGAGACAGCCAAATCACTTGGTGTCCTGATAAGGGATCAACCAAGCATTGAAGGAGATGAGTACATCTTCACCGATAGACAAGTAAATTCCATCCTTGAATTGAGACTCTATCAACTCACCGCAATGGAACGGGAAAAGGTCAAGGATGAATACGACAAGGTAATTGAAGAGATTAAAGATCTCATGGACATTCTTGATAAGGAATCAAGGGTCCTTGGTATTATCAAAACTGAACTCATTGAGATAAAAGACAAACATGCTACTCCGCGACGTTGCCCGATCCTACCTGACGAAGGAGAAATTGGCATTGAAGATCTAATTGCCAATGAAGGAATGATAGTCACTCTAAGCCACAGAGGTTATGTCAAAAGAACCGCTTCTAGTGAATATAGAGTTCAAGCACGTGGAGGCAAAGGGGTTAGAGGAATGGAAACAAGGACAAAAGATGAGGACGAACAGGATTTCGTAGAACATCTATTCACTGCCCATGCACATGATTATTTGATGTTTTTCACAAATACGGGTCGAGTCTATGTGGAGAGAGTCTATGAACTTCCAGAAGCGGCAAGATCATCCAGAGGACGAAGCATCAAAAATGTTTTAAACCTTCAACCGGATGAAAGCATCGCTGCTGTTCTCAGGCTCGCCTATATGACAGATGACGATGGTAATGATATCACCTTCTCAAATGATGCTGGGTTTATATTGTTCGCGACAAGGAGCGGTAAAATCAAAAAAACAGCCGTCAACGATTTCCGGAATTACAGGAAGGACGGCATCATTGCTATCAAGCTTCATGAAAACAATGAACTGATAGACGTAAGATTAACGAACGGAGGCAATGAAGTGATTCTTGTGACAAGAAATGGCTTGAGCCTAAGATTTCATGAAGAACAAGCAAGAAGCCAGGGAAGAGCCACTTCTGGAGTTTACGGCATTCGACCAACTGAAAATGATTGCGTCATTGGTCTTGCTTTAGTTTCTGATGATAGAAAACTTCTAGTTGCATCAGAAAATGGAATAGGCAAGAGAACCTCATTTGATAATTATCGCCTTCAATCTAGGGGAGGAAAGGGAGTCATAACAATGAAATGCACCGATAAAACCGGTAAAGTTGTTGGTGCCGCTGCCGTTTCTGAAGACGAACAACTCATGTTAATGACAAGTGGCGGTCAAAGCATTAGAATTCGAGTCAGTGATGTCCGTGAAACAGGCAGGAATGCTCAAGGCGTTAAGTTAGTGACGCTGAATGGTAAGGAAAGCCTTCAGGACATAGCCGCTGTACGAGATGAGACTGATGAGACTGATGAGACTGATGAGACTGCTATTGAAGATGGAACCTAAGCCCAATCATTTGAAATAGTTTCTTTGCTTTTCTGTTATGGGTATATTCAAAATTTCCATAACTAACATCATATCTTTCCATAATTTCCTTTTGTCTTGATTGGGCTTTTTGCTCCGAAGTAAAAAAGAAGGATGATAGGTAACAATTGCCTTAGTCCCTTGAACGTCATATACGTTCCCACGTGCAGACGAAAGAGTGCCGTTAATCTTTAGTCCCTGCATCGCCGTACCCCCGAGCGCGATTATAATCCTCGGTCGAACCACATTAATCTCTTCAAATAAGCAGGGTAGGGATAGCTCCATTTCGTTAATAGTTGGCTTGCGATTAGAGGCTCCTTGGCTCTTCCCTTCAATCATTGGGCGAAATTTTACAATATTAGAAATGTAAACATCTTCTCGTTTCATTCCCATAGCCTGTATGATCTTGGTTAGAAGTTGACCTGAAGGACCAACAAATGGGAGTCCTTGAATTTCTTCCTCCCGTCCAGGCGCTTCACCGATAAACATTATATCTGCATTTGCGTTTCCAGATGAAAATACAATCTTTTCCCGCAATGTTCCGAGTTTTCTTAATCCTTTAGATGTTGAAACATTCTCTTTGATAGAGTTGAGAGCTGAAGCCTCAGAGTTTGATTTCTTATTAATTAGATTAGGATCTATTTGCGATTGTGATTTAATCAAACCTTTCAGGCTCTTTATCTTATTAATAGAATCTTCGTTCAGCTGAACACAGTCCTTCCCGGAGTGGGCAATTCGTTTTAAGTATAATGAAAGCAACTTAAGCCCTGAATTAATTTTAGAGTGAGCGTCTGCCTCCATTTACTTTATCTGTTTTCGAATCATTTAGCCCCTTCGATAATCATCAAACTTATCACCACTTATTTTGTAATTCCGAGCAATTAAGTCCAACCCTTTACTTTTTCGAGAATGATTTTTGTATCCCTCACTAAAGAAGTCAGTTGAGTCAGGAAATATTTTAACACTTACAATGAAAAAAAATAGCAATGAAATGATGCCAGTGATGGCTAATCCAAAAAAGATGACTTTAAAATAAGATGCTGCAATCAACAAAAATGCACCTGCAATTGTGAATACAATTCTGCAAATAAAACTTCTGCGTATCAATTTAAACTCTTCTTCGTTCATTGTGTTGAACATCACTTATTAAATGACCCCC
>JABSSR010000256.1 GCA_013213965.1 Verrucomicrobiales bacterium
AGAAAACTACAAGGATGGGAAGAGGGATGGGTTATATGTGATGTGGTATGCAAATGGACAGAAGGAGTGGGAAGGAAACTACAAGAATGGCATGCTGGAAGGGCCATCTGTGAGATGGCATGAAAGCGGAGAGAAGATGGAGGAAAGAAACTATAAGGATGGCAAGATGGTAGAAGGTTCTGAAAAATTTTGGACCCGCACAGGTCAGTCAGTTGAATCGTATGGAGAAGCCAATGAATAACTCCGCACCCTGACCCATGATTCATGGTCAGTTGTTCGGGGATCGAAAGCCAGCAGCCACTGTTCCCGTTATAATCTTCGGTGGATTTTGTAATTGGTCGGTTAGTTGTGAGGTGTTAGGGTTTTAAGCCATGAAATTATTGCCATGGATTTTTTTGTTAATAACCATTTTTTCCGAGGAATTTTGATATGAGCGAATCCAGAACACCCCATTTAAGCATTATCATCGCCGTAGCTGCGATTTCGTCAATTGTCGTTACCCTCCTGGCTCAATATATCATGGGCAATGACCCGGTTAGCACAGAACTCCGGAAAAATGCGCAGGATGAAAGTCAACGAATCGAGGCTCTTGAAGCACAAATAAAGGCCCTGCAGGGATCCATTGCTGAGAACAAGAAAAACAATCGCCCTGCCGGCACATCCGTAAGTGCGCTTGGTGACAGTAAAGAACAAGTTGGCCAGTCCGTCACAGAGGCAGAAGAAACAAAGAAGGATGACGAGAAAAAAAATCCCCTTCTTGAGTTCATGAAGGCAATGGGGGATCAGGAATCCAAAAACGAGGTCTCCGGCGAAGTCGCCAAGTTGACCGAACGCCTGGGGCTGAATGAATCACAAAGAGAGCAATTGAGCGAGATGCTGATGGCAAGGACCAAGAAACAGCAGGAAGCGGGAATTTTAATGTTCACCGGAAAGGCATCCCTTGCCGATCTTATCGCTGCCGATAAGGATAATTTCAGTGAAGTTGATGCCGCGATGGCCGACCTCCTCTTACCTGAGCAACTGGAGAATTACAATGCCTACGCTGATGATAGAGAGGCTCAGCGAATAGAGAAAAAAACCAATGAGGATCTCGATGGCCTGCGCAGGATTGCCGATCTCACGGCACAGCAGGAGAGTGAAGCCTTTGACATATTCGTCGAGCTCAATGCTGCGGACAAACCCGGCATTCTCCCGGAAGGAACGACGGTTGAGCAATTCAACGGATTCATCGACCAGGCAATCGACAAACGCATTGAGCGCCTGCGGCCCATTCTCTCAGAGCAGCAACTGGGCAGCTATCGAGTGCAGACCGATGGTTTCCGCACGATGATAAAGGCACTGATCTCCGGGGGCACAGGCAACCCTTAAAAAGCGGGTTTCAGCGCGTTGCCCCCCTAATTTGGTCGTTCCAGTGGCAATAGCTGGGACAATGAAACCACTGAACTTCTCCGCAAACGCGGCGGCAAGACAAAGGAGGAGCTGCAAGACCCATTCACACCATAGGTTAAGGAGTTGGAATCCAATTTGAAGCGAAGTGAATCCGTATCAAATCAGAACGCGAAAAGGATTGATCATTGAGCCATGAGCCATGGATCCTGAAGAGTGTTTGCAGGCATCTTGATTCACGAGTCATGAGAAGTCGTACAGGATGCGGGAATTTGGGAAAAGGTGGTAAGTCAGGGTGGTAACTTTTGTTAGGAAAAGAATTGAACAGTCCTTTATATCCTATAAAAAATAGGGAACGACCTGTTTGGTTATCACATCTGACGGATAAAAGCTTATTTTCCTTATAGGATAGGTTTTACTTGCACAAATTAAGGAGTAAATCTAACTTATTTGCTGCTCAGGCCCGTACTTATTTGGGCTGAGTTTCTTGTAAACTTGGTAAAATGAAAGAAGAACTGCATCCAGAATATCAGCTCACTACGATTTCCTGCACTTGTGGAGCAGTTTATGAAACACGTTCGACGGTGGCTGATTTGAGAGTTGGTATATGCATGTCATGTCATCCTTTTTTCACAGGAGAGCAGAGATTTGTGGACACTGCTGGTAGAGTTGAGAAATTTACCAAGCGATATGGTGGTACTCATGCAAAGCGCCGTAGTGGTAAGGGTGCCGCAGAGGAAAAACCTGAGCCGGCAGCAGAAACTACTGCATAGTTATCCTTGCTAGATCGGTTGTTCTTAGGATTTTCGATCCTTAGCCGATTTGCTTTTTGATGGAATTTGTTCTATCGACAAGCGACCAGTACTTGATAATTTAAACTATCTTTATGGACTTTGAACCGCTCATAGAAAAGAAAAAGCAACGGCTAGACGAGCTCGAGTCGATCATGTCGGCTGAGGATTTTTACTCAGAACCGAAGCAGGCTGCAAAAATTTCCAGAGAATATAACTATATAAAAAAGCTCTTAGAAGACTGGGAGTATTTTGCGAATTCTCGCCGACAGCTCGAAGAGAATTATGAATTAGTCAGGGGTGATGATGAAGAGATGGCGACTCTTGCTCAGGAGGAGATACCTGATCTGGAGAGTAATTGTGAAAGGCTCGAGTTAGAAATTCAATACGCTTTACTCCCGCAGGACAAGACTGAGGACCGCGACGCTATCGTGGAAATCAGAGCAGGGACGGGAGGTGACGAAGCGTCACTCTTTGCTGGAGACCTTTTCAGAATGTATCAACGGTTCAGTGAATTGAGTGGTTGGAAAATAGAGCCCCTTGAATCGAGCCCGTCCGAGGTGGGAGGA
>JABSSR010000257.1 GCA_013213965.1 Verrucomicrobiales bacterium
AACTTTGGCAGATGCAAAATCATTCGCAGCTAATTTCCCATTACTTGAGTCATATTTATAGATCATTAACTTATCCAACCCCAGGTCAGCACACACAATGAATTTTCCACTAGGATCAAGATCAATAGAATGGGCATGAGGAGACTTCTGACGTGGTAAGACACTCGATCCTGAATGCTGCGAAAACGAAGAAAGCCCAAGGACCCCATCATTTGAAACTGATGCGGATCCGATACTACCTCCAACATAATTAGCAAAGAAAACATGTCTTCCTGAAGGGTCTGCAGAGATATGGCAAGGGGCACCCCCATTAGTAGGAATGCGATTAATTAGTCTCAAGGATCCTTTTGACTCGTCTATTATATAGGAGGCAAGTGAACCACTCGATTTGTCCTTATAATCGTTTGTCTCCTCAACAGCAACGAGGCGACGACTATCGGGAAGAATAGTCAAGAAAGACGGGTTATCACCTTCTGCTGCTAGAATTGGCTTTGAAAGACTACCAGTTTCGAGATTGAGCTTAGAGACATAAATGCCCTCACTTTCTTTTTGTCGGGTATATGTACCAAAGTAAACCCAGACTTCTGGCTCCTTAGCCAAAGCACTTAATGCGTGGACAAAAATAAGAAAAGAAACCAGTAAAGTCTTCATCAATACATGAAAACTGATTTATGAGACTCAGATCAAGCTAAACCTTATCAATAAGACACTTTATCACACCGAATGGCTCGAAATCTATTTCGACCCTTTCTTCTTTGGCTCGCTACCCAATAAAGAAGACCAGTCAACCTCACCATTGTCCTTCCTGTACATTTCCAGCTCATAAATCGCAGTCTCGTTAGTCGAATCAACCTGCACCGCAACAGAAAGCATATATCCTGCAAGAACCACATTTAAGTCGCCTCCATTTTTGATCAGGAATGTCGCCCTAGATTGCAAAATTTCAGCCAAAGTCACTGGGCTATATTCTGGTTGGATCTTTTTTCTGGGAAGGCCCTTCTTAAATTGAAAATTAGCAATCACAGCATCCCTATTGCGTGGGTTCAAATGCAAAGCGAATCCAAGGAGTCTTCTTGCCGTTTCCATAGCTGCCGCGTCAGCACCTTCCTTAATCGAATTAACCACATAAGCAGCAACGCTAGAAGCTAACTTGTCTCGATCGACCTTCAAAAGATTCACACCACCAGTGTCAAATCTTGCCTCTTTGACATCAGGTTCTATATATTTGGCTTCGACACACAAAGACACATCACTGGCCAAGCAAAGATAAAACATTATCATACAAGGGAATGTGGTAAAAAATTGAATTAGCCAGTTGATCCTCATTGAGTAGCATCAATATGAACTATCCATTACCCCTTGTCCAACGAGACATGCCGCACACTACCTTGCAGTCAGAACGTTGAAATGCATAATGACATGTAATAAATGAATTCTCATTATATAAAAGAATCGTTTAAGGCACTACTAATCGCCTCTTTGGCGTGGGCTTTACTGAGCCTCAGTGAATCTCAAGCTCATACTTTCCAAACCAATCTCTATCCAGACATTGAACTAAAGGAAGACAAATTAGTTATCGAATTATGGATTGCCACATTCCTTTTCCCGCCACTCGAGCATATCAATTACGGTGACGGCAAAGAACGTCCCAACGAAAAGAGCGTTTCAAAGAACATAGAATCATTCTTCAATGATACCTGTACCATTTCAATCAACGGGAACAGCTCACCTCCAAAACTAGAATGGTTAAAATTCGAAGAGATGGAAGAAATTTCACATCTCGGGCAAACTACAAATCTAACGATGGCGAAGTTAAAGTTTCTTTATCCGGTCAAGGAAGACGTTCGGAACATTAAATTCAGTTGGGGCCTTTGGTTCCCTGATGAAAACATCACCGTAAAAGATCCTCAAAGCCTGGAAACTGTTTCGCATGACCCTAACGTACTTGACATGTTAATCTTCGTTGAAGGTGACGCTCACCCCTTGTACATAACCAAAACCGAACCGGAATTCATCTGGCATGCAGGACCAAAAGTTTTTTCTGAGAGCTCCCTCATCGTCAATGACTCACTAAAAAGCACAGACCACACCAAGATCCCACTCGCGTCAATTCTGATACTCTTGGCAGGAATTATTTTATTCATTAAAACAAATCAAGCAGGCACTGCATCAAGGATCGCAATCACCGTCATTGCTCTTTCCGGCTCCTTTGTTTGTAAGGATTATTTAAAGGTTCCAATTAATCTATTAAATGAACCGACGGCTCCTGAACTAGACACAAAAGATGCTGAAGACACTTTCACAAAACTTCATCGAGGAATTTATCGAGCATTCGAATCAGAAACAGAAGACGCCATATACAATAACCTTGCAAAATCTGTAACCCAAAGCCTTATAGGGCCACTCTACGAGGACATCTATCAGAGCCTCATCATGCGTGACGAAGGCGGGGCCATTTCTCGAGTCAATAGAATTGAATATCTGAACATCAAGACGAGCAAAGACCAAGGACATGACCGCTATCAAGTCTCTTGCAGCTGGCAAGTCCACGGAACCGTACGGCACTGGGGGCACAACCACTTCCGTTCCAACGAGTATGAGGCTGATTATGCGCTGGCCATTGAAAACAATGCATGGAAAATATCATCCTCCAATGTGAACATGCAAAAAAGAGTCAGATTAAAAAAAATCAATGACGGAAAGCTTAATTCAGATCAAAAATCTTAAGTTCCGTTACGATAAGAGTAATTTCTCTCTTAACGTTCCGGAACTAAGTATTAACAAGCAGTCTCGAGTCGCCCTCATTGGAAAGAGCGGTTGCGGAAAAACAACCCTTGCTCATCTCATTGCTGGAATATTAAAACCCACAGAGGGCAGCATCTTAGTGTCTGAAAAAGATCTGTGCAGTTTAAACGAAAGCGAAAGACGCGAGCACAGAGCCCTTAACGTGGGTTTCATTTTCCAAGAATTTGAATTACTTAACTATCTGCGAGTCAAAGAAAATCTTCTGCTCCCGTTCATGATTAACAGGAAAATGGAAATAACAAATGAATGTCAGGCCCGAGCACATTCACTTGCCGAATCAATTGGAATTTCTGATAAACTCAATCAATACCCCGAACAACTCTCGGGCGGAGAGCGTCAACGACTAGCAATCGCAAGAGCGCTTATCACAGACCCTGCAATTGTCATTGCCGATGAACCTACAGGAAATTTGGACAACGAAACAGCGCTAACTGTGATGCAGGAAACACTTAAACAAACTACAGAAACAGGAGCAACTCTCATTACGATCACTCACGATAAAACCCTACTTAATCTTTTTGAAACTACTATTAACGTAGGAGATTTCTCCAAAACAGATTAGCCCCTATCAAAAGCATCATACATATCGCGTGGAAACATATTGTGTTCCACAAAGTAAAATCTGCCATTCAGATAGCAGCTCTAACGCTCACTTTCTTTTTGCCATTCGCCACTGCGATCATGGTTAAACATTTTTCGACCAGCATCACCGAAAGAGGAAAGAACACTCCACTTCTGTTCGGACCCAAGGGCGACCGTTTCGACTTAACGATTAGCACACTCTTCTTCAGAGGCGATCCTTTATCTCAATTATCGATGGCTGATTTTCAATTACTAGACGAAGAGAAACGCGGTCTTGCTGTGCCTCTCAGCTTAGGTTTCACTGCGCGCAAATTTCCTGTCGTAGGGACGACCGTCGATTATTTTATAGCCCGTAACATCGTCACAAAGGCAGGAACAGTACCTCTGACACTCGGAGATGCTGTTCTCGGCAATGAATGCGCCACAACATTAAACGCACAAATAGGAGATCACATTCTAACTGATCAGGTTAATCTTTATGACCTTTCCGCAAGCTACCCACTCAAATTAAAAGTAGTTGGAATACTCGATCAGACAAAAAGCGCTGATGATAACGCGATCTTCACTTCAATGGGAACCGCATGGGTCATTTCTGGCCTGGGCCATGGTCACGAACCCCTCAATGAGGAGACCGCGAATGATAAATTGCTGGGCAAAACTGAAAAACAAATTACTGCAAACGCTTCGATAGAACAATTCATTGAAATAAATAAAACTAATATCAATGAATTCCATTTCCATTCGGATTTGGCACGTCTCCCAGTGTCATCAATCATAGTATTTCCAAAAAGCCCAAAGGACGGAACAATCCTCAAGGCAAAGTATTTAAAGCACCAGAAAATACAACCACTCGAACCAAACAAAGTGATCGACGAACTGCTCGACGTTGTCATTAGGCTCAAACGCCTGTTCGACTCCTCTTATGCGATAACGTCACTCGCTTCCGTTCTTTTTTTAACAGTACTTATCCTCCTGTCCTTACAGACACGTAAAAGAGAGTCAAAGGCCCTGTTCCTGATGGGCTGTAGCCGTGGTACTATTTGCATGCTCTTCTCTGCCGAGATTATAATCTTATGTATATTCTCAACTCTTTTTGCCTTGGTAGGGGCCTATGCTCTTACTTTCCTAGGATCAGACATCCTGCAATTACTGCTTTAAACACTCATCAGGTTATTTTTGTGGCAAAAAATTTGATTCATGGAAAAATCCCGCTGATAATTAGTTAAGATTAGTTTAATAAATAATTATCATGAAGTCATACAGTAGGCTTTGCATAATAGGATTCGCCTCAATACTTTTCACATCCTGCCAAACTTATAACGTTTCACTAACGTATAATCCGGCAAGTATTGGACAGAGAATCCAAAAAGGCACCCCGATCATTAAAATTGGTACAATTAACGATGTGCGTAAATTGCGAGGGGCTGAGATCGGAAAAATCCGCAATGAACTTGGCATCCCCATCAAATCAATTAGCGCAAAAAGACCGATCTCAGAAATCACAAAGACCGCCTTCACTCATGCCCTGCAAAGCAGAAACCTGCTCAATGAAGAGAGCGCAAAATATATTCTAAATGCAGACATATTAGAATTTCAGTGCAATCAATACTCGACACAAAATGCAGAATGCAGGATCCGTGTTCATGTTTATAATATAAAATCCGGCAGACTAGTATTCAGCCAATATTTTTACGCCACAAAAACCAAGGTTTCTCCTAACGTCACTTACTGGTCCAAAGTAGATGAAATAGCTGGCGTCGCATCAGAGGCTCTGCAAGATACGATTGATAGAGCCGTTGATGACCCCACTTTAAGGAAATCCTTACGGTAGCATTTTTAGAGGAACTTGCTTAAGACTGTCCAGATCCCAACAAAAAGAATCATCGCGGAACTGGACCAGAATGCAATCTCATATAATGCTCCACTCTGAATGGAAGAGTCCGCCCTTTGTTTCTTGAAGATGATTGCGGCGTATAAGACAACGATCAAAATAATTGAGGTCACAAAACCACCGATCAGAACCATCCACACAGGGCTTTTGAAGAATAAATAAACCGCACCCCAGAGTACAGGAATCACGATTGAGAGAAGCGTAATGCATTTCTTCCTCGATTTGTAATTATCAAAATCCAACAATCCAACTCTGGCAAAAGCATCAGTGAATTGCCTTGTCCAGGCCCCAAGAGCAGAGAACGCTGTAGAGAAAAGAACCACAAAGGCCCCAACGTAAAAAAATGGTCCCGCCCAAGAACCTAAGGTCGAGGTATAAAGATCTGAAAGGTTTCGTAAAAAATCCGCGCCACCTACTTTAATAAAATCACCTTCGCCATGCAATAATGCACATCCTAGAAGGAAAAAAGCCACAGTCACAATCGTGTAAACGGCCATTGCAAAAATAGCATCGATGTACATGACTCGTATCCATCCCTTTGCTCTACTTGTCCAATTCTCGCTCCCGTCATTCTTTCCTGCATTAGCAGCGTACCCCTTCTCAATAAGCCAATAATTATAAGCCATAATCTCATCACCTCCGACACCCGTAATACCAAAGGCTCCAATCACAAGTAACGTCATGCCATCTCCTTCGGGCATTTTAAATTGGAGTCCCGACAAGACATCACCAAGGGCAATAGCCGAATCCGTGTACTGCAATGCAATTAGTGAAAACAAAGTGAACAGTGTGAAAATCCCTATCATGACAATTGACATGATTTCCAAGACCCGGTAGTAGCCGGATATAACGATAGAAGCCACAGCTACGACAACAAAAACCAACCACGATAAAACAGTTACACTGGGAATGGCCATATTCAGAAGAACTGCCACGAGCCCAACGATACCGCCCACCTGCAAGAACTTAACTAACATCAAGCCAAGCCAAGTCCATATAGACCAATGCGCCTTTCCTATCTTCCCTGGCAAAGTGTTGAATGAAGCGAATGTCGTTTCCCCAGTCATGATTGCCCTTTTTCCAAATTCCAATTGAATGGCCACTTTAACAAGACAACTCACAAGAATTACCCACAAGGCAACAAAACCAGCCCCTGCACCGAGCTGAGTAGTCGCCACAAGTTCACCTGATCCAACAATAGATGCAGATAAAATAAAGCCAGGTCCTAGATGCTTAATCGTTCCCTTAAGAGAGGTAGGAGGATCGAGCACCTTGGAGTCATCTAAAGAGTAAGGGTCTTGAGTTTGCATGAGGCGTCTGTTCCGTATAGCCTGATACTAAGAATCAAATAACAAAAGAAAAACCTAAGAAAAATCAGTTGGATTAACTATCCTCTTGAAATTAAAGTAAATTCGAGAGCCAAACGATATACCCTAAAATTTTGTTAAACAGCCGCTGCTCGCAGAGAACGTAAAATGACAGTAATCGATTGCCAACTGAAATGGATTTTGATTGCACTCCTTTGCTCCCATATAACAGGCAGAGCTGCTGATTCTGGCGTTGAATTTTTTGAGAAAAAGATCAGACCCATTCTTCTTGATGAATGCTATCAGTGCCACAGCCAAGACAACAAAATCAAAGGTGATCTTAGATTAGATTGGAAAGGAGGATGGCTGACAGGAGGAAAATCAGGGCCCCCAATCATCCCGGGACAAGTGGGCAAGAGCCTCCTCATACAGGCAATCAGGCACACCCACAGTGATCTCAAGATGCCACCCAAGAAAAAACTCTCTCAAGAACAGATCATCAACCTTGAACGTTGGGTCGCCATGGGAGCCCCTGACCCAAGAGGATCGGAGACTAATTCCAACGAACAAAAAAAACTTAACCTTGAAGCTTTAAGAAAATTTTGGTCTTTCCAGCCGATCAGAAAACACAAAATCCCTCAACCCGGCAATACAGATTGGCCATTGAACGATATCGATCGTTTCATTCTTGCAGAACAAGAGAGAAATGAAATTTCTCCTGTTGAAGAAGCTAAAGCTCAGACACTTCTAAGACGAATCCACTTCGATCTGACTGGGCTCCCGCCAGAACCTGAAAAGATTGATGAATTCTTGCAAAAACATTCAAAGAACAGCCAGTCCGCTATCACTGACCTCATCGATGAACTGCTCTCCAGTGACGATTTCGGCATCCGCTGGGGAAGGCATTGGCTTGACGTTGTCCGTTATGCCGATTCAACTGGTGGGGGCAGAACAGCTCTCCTCGATCAGGCATGGAGATACAGAGACTATGTCGTCAACTCGTTCAATAAAGACAAGCCATTCGATCAATTCATAAAAGAACAGATCGCTGGAGACCTTATCCAAGGTGTAACTCATGAAG
>JABSSR010000258.1 GCA_013213965.1 Verrucomicrobiales bacterium
CTTTATGAGGGGCTTGATGCATGTGGGTAAAGAAAACCAGGCAGGTGGCAGAATGGGGGACGGTATTTCAACTCTTTCAGATTCTCTAAAAGGTTTAGGAATCGAAATTGAACGGTTTAAAACAGGAACACCCTGTCGAATCAATGGCCGATCCATCAACACGGATCTTTGTGAGAGGCAAGACGGGGATGAGCCGCCCCCCAAATTTAGTTTTCTTGCGGATACAATCGTTAAAGAAAATAAGAGTTTTTCTGGTCTGGACACTTTTACTCTTAATAATTGGTCTGATCCGATGTTCCACGTGGAACAATTACCTTGTTGGATAACATACACAAATGCATCTACACATGATTTAATTCGATCCAATATAGATCAATCACCGATGCATAGTGGAATCATCGAAGGTGTTGGGCCCAGATATTGCCCCTCCATAGAAGATAAAGTCGTAAGGTTTGCGGATCGGGAACGTCATCAGATTTTTCTAGAGCCAGAGGGGCGGCAAACAAATGAGTATTATGTGAATGGCGTGTCCACTTCATTACCATATTCTATACAGTATGAATTCATACGATCCATTAAGGGTTTAGAAAATGCAGAGATCATAAGACCCGGTTATGCTGTTGAGTATGATTTTTGCCCGCCAACCCAACTACAACCAACATTAGAAACAAAAGTTGTTGGGGGCCTTTATTTTGCTGGTCAAATAAATGGTACCTCTGGTTATGAAGAAGCGGCTGCACAGGGCTTGCTGGCTGGTGCTAACGCTGCACTGAAGTGCAAAGGAAAAGAAGCTATGATATTATCACGATCCAAGTCCTATATCGGGGTAATGATTGATGATTTAGTGACCCGGGGCGTGACCGAGCCTTATAGGATGTTCACCAGCCGCGCAGAATACAGACTCTTGTTGAGACAGGATAATGCTGACCTTCGGTTAACAGAGTGGGCCTCTGATTATGGGTTGGTAAAAGGGGAAAGACTAAAAAGGGCAAAACAGAAGAGGGGTGATTTCAATAATGCTTTGGAGTTAGCTCATAAGAAAAACCATGAAGGTTTAAAAATAAATGAATGGTTCCGTAAACCGGGAAATAAATTGAGTGGGTTACCTAAAGATTTGCGATCTTTGTTTAGTGATGAGGCTTGGGGCTTGGTTGAAATAGATTGTAAAAACGCTGGATACATTGCGCGCCAAGAACAAATGATTGCGAGAACGGAAAAAATGGAAAGTGTATCTATTCCTGATGGTATCGAATATAATTTAATTAATGGCTTAAAGAAAGAAGCGGCGGCCCGTCTCGCAGAAATTAAACCGAAAACATTGGGTCAGGCTTCACGGATCAGCGGGATAACTCCAGCTGATATCGCTGTTATGACTGTCTGGTTGAGTAGAGACAAGTCTATAAGTGGTTGATTTTAAGTTAGTTATTGGGATTGAATTGATTTTTTCAGCTCAGAAATTAGTTCGCTGGATTTGATTCTTACTCTGTTGTTTTCTGTAAATCTGTACCACAAAACATTCTTTTCTTTGTCGACTAACAGTTTACTAATTCTTGCTGCATCGTTTCCGTTAAAGGGATTACCGGCCCTGTCTAGTAATCCAAGGTCTTCTATAAAATCACCACTAGGATCAGAAACAAAGTTAAAGATTCCACCTGTTTTGTTTTTTGTTTTATTGGAATCTTCAGGCTCTCCAGCTGAAATAGCCAAGACTCGAATTCCCAAGAGATTGAGTTGATCGTTTTTCTTTTCTAGCTTCACGAGCTCAGTAATACAATAGGGTCACCAATGGCCTCTATAAAATATTAATAGCGTGTGAGCGGTTTTTTTAAGTTCAGATTCAATATTAAATAAATCCCCTTGTGCGTCTCTTAGCCCTTTATGGTTGGCCCAACTAATTTTTTCACCAATCACATAATTTTTATTTATGGGATCATATTGAGTATAAAATTCAATCCACCAGAATAAAGCTATTGAGAGTGACCAGGCTAATACATTGAAAAGTAGAACGGTTTTTCTGTGTGTCTTTGTTTTAAGTAGTAGTCTCCCAAGGACGATCAATGAAGCCAAAACCACAACCGCAGCCCAAATAGGTCTCTTTTCATATATTTCAAATTTCGTAGCAAACAAAAAATGTAGAAGCCAAACACAAGGGATGAGAATTAAAGCAACAAGTCCTCTGGCTATTGTCATAAAAAAATAAAAAATTACATTATTAAAAACAGATCACTTTTAAATAGTATTCACAACACTCTATTAAAAATAATTATAAAGGAACTTAATTTCTTCTTCTTCTTATAGGCGTGAATAACTCTAAAAATAAAGTTTCCACATGAAAAAAAAGCATGTTCCACAGTCCCGGAAGCCTGAGAGCAAAAAGGGAACAAGCACCCAACAACGTAACTAAAAGAGGGAATAAATTTATTATTGCAATTTTATCACTACTAGGCCCGGATTATTACCAACGGGGGAGCAACACTCTGGGAAGAAAATCAATCAAACAATTAACAAGTTACTCACAGGGATTATTGCTTAACCAAATGGATTGCTCAAGCGCGTTCTGAGCCGCCGAGCGCTCAGATTCTTTTTTATTATTACCCATGCCCGCACCAAGGACGAGACCATTCCATTGAACCTCGGTTTCGAACGAACAATTATGATCAGGACCACTTTGGTTTAAAACCCGATAAGTCGGAGAAAGTTGTGATATTTTTTGGAGCGCCTCCTGCAATTCTCCCTTTGGGTTTTTCTCTATGGGCTCAGCAACAATTTCAGCAAATTTTATTTTACAGGAATTTAATATAAATCCCCTTGCCGACTCAAAGCCAGAATCCAAATAAACGGCTCCAATGAGTGCTTCAAAAGCGTCAGCCAAGACTCCCCTACGGTTTCTACCACCTGTACGTTCCTCACCCTTACCAAGCAAAATAAAATTACCAAGGTCAATCCCCAGTGCGTATTCTTCTAAGGCCTTAGTGGAAACTAAACGAGAACGTAGCTTTGTTAAATGACCCTCGGAAAAGTCAGGAAACAGAGAAAATAATTCATGGGTTAATACAAGTTGAAGAACAGCATCGCCAAGAAATTCTAAACGCTGATTATCGGAACCGCCGCTTTGATTTTCATAAGCAAGGCTTGGGTGAGTTAAAGCTTCGGTAAGAAGATCTGAGCTCTTGAAGTTGTAACTTATTCTTTTCTCTATGGAGTCCATGTGCGTAATTAAACTGACCGAGAAAGACTAAGATTATCTGACTCAGAAAAATCAAATGGGGTGACCGACGGGATTTGAACCCGCGACAACCGGAACCACAAACCGGGGCTCTACCAACTGAGCTACGGCCACCATTTCAAATGATTTCTATAATTTCCGCGCAGGTGAGGCGAAAAACACAAAGAGCGCGAACGGCTCACCTGCGCGAAAGGTTTTATGACACTACCAAAACATTTCACCGAGTCAATGAGATGCCTTTAAAATCACTAAATGACTTGGATTATAGAATTCTGTTGAATTAAGGCGAAAGGACACGCAAGCGCAAAAACCGTACATCAGTATTATTTATAGGCTCACGAGAGCGCAAAATGACCCGCTCGGCGCCGACCCCATCAGAAACTCTAGAAATTTCAACCGTGCTGTTCTGGTCCTGTGACCAGCCAATAAGATCAGCACTAGTTTCAACAATAAACACTATACCAGAGGCATCTTTCCTCTGACGGTATTCGAGCGCAAAATATTGCCTTCCTTCTAATTCCACTATTTCCAGAGAAGGGATACCTCCCTGAGGATTTTCACTGATAAGATCGATCCCAAAAGCGTAAGTGAGAAGATTATTAAACAAATCGCCAGACTTAACAACTAAGGGATTGGTTTCTCCACGGTTCTCCATCCACGCAGCAAAAGCTTCATTTATCGTTTCAGCCTTTCCTGGCGATCCTCCGACTCCGGAGCTCGATGTCCACAAAGAACCATCGCTTGTATTGCCTAATAAGGGATTTGATAAGACAAGAGAATAGCCCCCCTCGTCAGGCTGAGTGGGCCAAGAATTATTATTGTCATAAACAAAGCTCGTGACTAGATTTCCATCCACATCCAAAACTACTATCTCCTCACCATTATTATTTAACTTACCACCAGACCAAGCACCTATGATCTGGGAATCCAACTCCTGACCGTACTTACTTAAGAAAGACGCACGATTAGCAACAACGAGAAGATATTCACCAACATTGATCGAGCTTTCAGGAAAAATAAATTCATTGACTGGTTTGCCTTGAGGAAAGGAAAAACCAGTAAGATCCACAGGATTTCCTCCCACATTATAGAGCTCGATAAATTCATAATCAGAACCTTCCGAGGGGTTATACATCACCTCTGAAACAACTATGTTACCGCTAGAAGGTGAAGAGTCCTCGGGAGAAATGAGCATCAAATAGTCAAAACCAATCTTCAATCCATGCACGGCTTCTGTGCTTGTGAAGATTCCACCATGCACCGATTTCCAATTAGGCTGAAGGTCAAGATGATGAATAATTTCCCAAATACCGGAACCGGGGGACCTTTCAAAAAAGAGCTGATCACCTTCACGGCGCATTCTTATAACAACATCATCAGATGAGGAAAATGGAACACTATGGACAGTACCAGCACTTCCAGAAGAGGTAATTTTAGTGACGGCTAAATGTGTTCCATCTTGATAACCGAACGCATAACGTGAACGGTTTTCAGATTCATCTATTTCGATCATTAAACCAGCTATAAATTCACCAAACTGGAGATTAAACAGCTCAAGATCAGTTTGTAATGACCAGTTTGAACCAGGAGGCATGTCACGCTTAAGCCAAGGGTGTGTGGTTCCACCAAGATTACCACCTTCTGTGATTGGTTGAGCCGTGATATCGAGTTCTGCCGCAAAGAGATAGTCAGAACTTCTAGAGTTACGATTATGAAGATCAACTGCTAGCACATTTTTACCATTCACTAATGAACCGGTACCATCATATATACCGACTTGGCGTGATTGTTTTTCATCCCTAGAAGCGGTGTTACTGCTTGCTCCTGTACCATGTTCTATCTGACCATTTGGTAAACGGACCCGATCAATTTCAATACCGTTAAGCCAGAATCTGGCTCCATCATCTATGACGGCTCTAATGTCCATATCTGAACCGACAGGGTCATCAGAAAATTCAAATTCTGTTCTAAAGTAATAACTTACCAGATTCTCTGCCGAATTGCTCTGAAGTGGAGTATTGATCCCCGGCTCAGGTATCGTTCCGGAATCTTTTCCAAACATGCCCTTACCGGTTTTCCAGGATGAGTCATCAAAGTCTATTTTCGAAAAGTCGGACATATAATCTATATTTGTATCGCTATATTTCCAAGTATGATCTAATTGGATATAACTCTTTGCAGTGGAAATGCCGGGAGGCAGACCCAACGGATAAGATTTATCATCCGGTAATTGAATAACTAGTTTTCCCTGCGATTCATTCAAAGACCACCAGGC
>JABSSR010000259.1 GCA_013213965.1 Verrucomicrobiales bacterium
ATTCTCCTGAAGGGCCCCCCACATTAACCCATGCCTCCTTGATTTCACCGATGACTCCACCGTAGATCATGCGGTGGAACCAGTTATAATCACCCCAGACCCGTTGACTGCCACCGGAAAAAACGCGTCCGAATCTTCGTGCCGTGTCTCGCATCATTTGCCCTTCGCGTATGGTTAAAGTTTCGGGTTTTTCACAAAATACATCCTTTCCCGAGGTCATTGCTTCAATGGCTATCTTTGCATGCCAATGATCCGGAGTGGCTATGAGGACAGCATCAATATCATCGCGCATGATGATTTCACGGTAATCAACATAGGTCTTACAATCATTGTTGCCATATCGTCGATCTACTGCGCTCTTAGCTTGTTCTGCATGGGATTGAACTACATCGCATACAGCGAGTGTCTGGATCTCACTAAAACCTAGGAATGAGTTCAGATCTCCTCTTCCTCTTCCTCCCATTCCGATACCTGCGAAATTGATCCGTTCATTGGCTCCGAAAGCGGACGAAGGAATGAACAGAGGTAATGGGACAGTTGCGGCGGACTTTTTAAGAAAATTGCGTCGATTAGACTTCTTAATTTGCTTCTGCATTATATCAGAATTCTGGAGTATCTACCTATTTATAGTCAATATTCAATATTGATATGTATATATGCTCTATGCAGTGTTGAAGTTCTTTTAGCTTTAGGTTTTGATTCTCTTCTGTGAGCTCTGATCTAATAATTGTTAAGGTCAATAAAAAGGCGCTTTTGAAGAAATTTGTTCGGTTTCCTTATGATTTGTATGAGGGGGATAAGTATTGGGTTCCACCATTGATGATGGAGGAAATTAAGAGTTTGATCCCTGAAAGGAACCCTTCTCTTAGTCAATCAGATTTCGGATGTTGGTTAGTTTTGCGTCGCAATAAAATAGTCGGAAGAGTAGCGGCTTTCATTAACAGAAAAGATAACCGAATCAGAGAAAGGAAAGCAGTTCGGTTTGGTATGATTGATTTTATTGATGACGCATCTGTCTGTGAGATTTTACTCAATGAGGTTGAAAACTGGGCGCATGAAAAAGAGTTGGATCTAGTTGAAGGGCCGCTAGGTCCTGGCCATTTTGATAGGAACTGTGTTCTTGTTGATGGTTTCGATGAATTACCTACAGCTATATCCAGTTATAATTATCCTTACTATGGTAAGCACATAGAGAGCTATGGTTATGCGAAAGAAGTTGATTACCTAGAACATCGAATCAAAATATCTGAAGGGCCCGACCCAAGGGTGGAAAAAATTTCGTCCTATGTGTTGAAGAAAAAAGGCCTCTCGTTGTGGTCTGCTCGATCAAAGAAACAACTTATATTGAGAGGTAAGGAATTTTTTAATTTAATTAATGAGGCATATGCCGGATTACATGATTTTGTGTCTCTTTCTGATGAGGAGATTGATTATTTGATTGATCATTTCTTTTCATTTATTGAAACAAAGTATGTGAAAATCGTGGTAGATGAGAAAGGCGACATTGTAGCTGCAGGGGTTGCTATGGAGTCTGTATCTAAGGCACTACAATCTTCAGGAGGGAAGTTGTTACCATTTGGCTGGTTGAAAATGTTTTTGGCAATGCAATCAAATGATGTGCTTGATTTATGCCTAGTAGCTGTTGCTAACAAATTCCGTGGTGCAGGCTTAAATTCTATAGTAATGCATGAGATGCATAAAACAGCTTTTGATAATGGCTTAAAGTGGGCCGAAACGAATGGAGAACTAGAGACGAATTCGAGTGTTCTAACTATGTGGGACGGCTATGATTATCGAACTCACAAGAGAAGAAGGATTTATTCTAAGATTTTAAACGAATCCACAATTTGAACTATCATTATTAGAAGATTAGTATTTTATACAGGTGCTCCGGATTAATTCTTATATCGCTGCAATAATTCTAACTCAGGGCCATTTGTCTGGTGAGGTTTGGGATACAGATATTACTACTATATTCCAATCTAATTGCGTGAAGTGTCATGGAGGAGCGAAGAAAAAAGGGGGGCTCGATCTCCGTTCCTATGAATCATTGATTAAGGGTGGGGAAGATGGTCCTGTTATTGTGCATGGGTCTGCTGAGGAGAGTCAATTGTATAGAGTTTTATTGGAAGGAAGTGATCCTCATATGCCTCCAAAAGATCAATTAAATAAAAAGGATATTGAGGATTTACGTTCTTGGATTGATGGGTTAAATGCAGTTCCAATAGCAAAAAAAGAGACACAATCAAAATTCGAGATACCTGCAAATATTTCTTTAGTACAAGCCATCGATTTTGCCATGAAGCGGTCCTGGTCTGAACAAGGAATAGAACCGTCTTTAAATTCTTCAGGCGATGTGTTTTGCAGAAGAGTTTATTTGGACCTTATCGGAAGGATTCCATCTCGTAAGGAGTTAGATCATTTTCTTGATGGTAAATCTCCAAGTAAGAGGGCCGAACTAATAGATAAACTTCTCCTAAAAAATGAGCATTTTTCTTATATGTCTGAAATATTCAATGCAATTCTGCTTGGTCGTGAATCAGAAAGAAAGAAGAGCCGGGACGAGCGTGAGAAAAATGGTTGGTTGAATTATCTGGAATGGGTTTTCCGAACAAATCGTCCATGGAACCTTGTTGCTAAGGATTTGGTTTTATCGCGACCTAATGAAGGAGTCGAATCGGGCGCTTCTTGGTTCCTCTTTGAGCAAAAGAATGATCATTCGGAGATGGCTAAAATAACAATGTCCGCTCTATTGGGGAAACAAATCCAGTGCGCTCAGTGCCATGATCATCCAGTCTCTCCTGAAATCGAACAGCGACATTATTGGGGGATGGTATCTTTTTTTAGTAGGTCAATTAATGTCCAGACAAATAAAGGCATACGTGTTGCTGAACGTGCTACTGGAGGTTATTCCAAGTATGCTGACCTTAGTGGGAAGAGCTATCCAAGTGAGTTGATTCTTTTAGGAAATGAACCGGTCAAGGAGGTTGTAGATGCATCAGAAAAAGATCATTCAGATCTTTATGTGTCTG
>JABSSR010000026.1 GCA_013213965.1 Verrucomicrobiales bacterium
GGGGCACTTGGTGATTACTGAAGAAATTGCATTTGGCAAATCTCCAGAAGTGACCGGCATTTTTATTGCGTTTACCACAGCGGCTTCGGTGGGAGAGCCTGAGCCGGTCTGTGAGGAAATTGTCTCAGAATTATAGAAGATTTCCATTTCCTTTTGGCAGCCAGGAGAATTCGTGAACGGGGGAGAAATGACTGGCACTACTGCCTTAGCTTCGTTCATGTTTTTTATCATGCCGCCGCCTGATCCAATGGACTCGAAAGCTTTTCCACTGAGCCGGGAAATTTTAACCTCCTCACCGGAGAGTTGTTCCATGCGCACTTTGAGATTGCGTTGGAGTTGGGAAATCCAACCATCTTCTCCAGTTCGGAGCGGTTCATCGTCAATATCAGCGTAACTGATGAGGACGTCTGAATTTTCTATGTCTACAGGTTCCGGAGCAATAGCAACATCCTCAGAGCTATCTTCTTGTTCATTTTTTGCCTGATTAGCGGGTCGAGCTTTTTTGGATCCTGAAGGTGCTTTTAGTGGCGCTATTCCTTCATGGCCGACTTCAAAGATTTCTATATTTTCATCGTTCCCGTCAATTTCGTAGGAACCATGAGATACCCATTCGGGTGGCGAGAGGACCCTATCGGAGAGTCCGGAATCTGGATGATTGCGAACAAATTGTTTGGCATCATCATAGACGACTCTTGTCATCAATATTTGACCTGCTTCACCTAAATCCATGACTCTGGCGACAAGATTAATTGGCATGCCTACGGCGCGCGTTCCGCCGCGATTAGTCTCATCCATTTCGGTGATCAGACCCATGTTCAAGCCCATTCGGATATTAATTGATTCTCCTTCACATTTTTCTAAGCTTAGCCTGTATTGGAGCCTTAATGCGGTGTTCACTGCATCGCTGGGGTCCGTGAACCTGATCAGAAAACCATCTCCAGTTTCATTCAGTATTTTGGCGTCAGGAACCTCAGAGAGGCATTGCTTTATTATTTCATCGTGCCTACTCACGTATCGTGTATAGGCATTAGTCCCAAGCTTTTGCTGCAAGGCAACGGAACCGACAATGTCAGTGAAAATTAGGGCTGCAATTTGTTTGCTAGGCCCTTTCGTTGTTTCCCCATCTTCCATCTATAGTTTTTCTTGGATTATATTATTATTAGATAGACGTATATTGTATTCTTAACAACTCAGTGGGGATGAGATGTTTACTTAATATCAACTCAGTGGGGATGAGATGTTTACTTAATATCCTTCGCAATTATCATGCCATTGTTGATGGGTTAGTAAATACTATTCTATATGATTTATTGTATAAATATTAGGCCTTTTACCCAATCGAGGTGTAAACATTCTAGGATTTGAGATGAATAGTCTTCTCTGCTCTCTTAATCGGTGAAGTTACTCGTAAATCTGTTGGGTTCACTCCAATGCCTTCAGTGAACTAATAATCATTGCCAATGCGAAGATTCCTAGAAAGTTTTTAGTGAAATAAGTGACTTCTGTTAAGTCACTTATGAAGGACATCTAATTAATTACGCTGTTAACGTAAAAACAAACTGAAATTATTCACCGCCAAAGACAGAGGATTGAATAGAATCCTTGAGGCGTAAAATAGATTAGTTACCTTTTTAAAAGAAAAAAAGGAAAGAAAATTAAGCTTCTGCCTCTACAGGTGCCTCTGAATCCGCAGCCTGGACAAATTGATCTACCCAAGAAATAAAGGCCATAGGAGCAGAGTCACTCTCACGTGGGCCGAGCTTCGTAATTCTTGTATATCCGCCTACACGGTCAACTGATGCCGAGGCGATTTCACTAAATAGCTTTGATACGCTTTTCTTTTGCCTAAGGAAGGCTAATGCCTGACGGCGATAATGTACTCCTTTTGCTTTTTCTCCAGCTGAATCAGCAGCGAGGCCCTTTTTTCCTAGAGTAACTAGTTTTTCAACAACGGGTCTCAGGGCTTTAGCTTTGGCTAAAGTTGTCTTGATTTGGCCCTCATCAATGAGGCTGCAAGCTTGATTAGCTAGCAGGGATCGGCGATGGGCTTTTGGGCGCTGAAGTTTGCTGGTTTTATTACGGTGTCTCATGAGATGGCCGGCCTTAGTGTCACTTTTGGCAGCTAGGCGCTGCGCAAGGGGTGCCCATTATAGGTCAACAATACTCTCGCGCAATGCGAATTTGGTCACTTATTTAATGAATTTTGTGTTATTCGTCCAAGTTTGCGGCGATGAGGTCCTCAAGTCCTGGGCCTGCAGTCTGCAATGGAGCATGTAAGGTCGCTGGACCGAACGCTTGGTCCAATAGACTTGGATCCAGTTGCATTCCGAGAGAAAGCCCAAGTTCTTGAAGCTTTTCTTTGATTTCGTTTAGGGACTTCTTACCGAAATTACGATATTTGAGCATTTCAGCTTCTGATTTCAATGCCAACTGTCCTACTGATGTAATGTTTGCATTATTTAAGCAATTTGCAGCACGGACAGAGAGTTCAATCTCATTAACACTCATATTGAGAAGCTTGCGAAGCTCTGCATTTTCCTCACTTTCAGATTCCGGCTTATTATCAAATTCGATTTGATCGTCATCGTAGTTAACAAAAACGTCAAGATGATGGCGTAAGATTGCCGAGGATTGAGTGAGGGCATCATGGGGCTCTAGGCGTCCGTCGGTCCACACTTCAAGTATGAGTTTATCGTAGTCAGTTCGTTGTCCGACACGGGTATTTTCTACTGAGTATTTAACACGTGTGACTGGTGAGAAGATGGAATCAATGGGAATGACTCCTATTGGCATGTCTATCCTATTGTTGTCCTCTCCACTAGCAAATCCTCGACCGACTCGAATTTCCATTTCGCATTCGAAAGTAGTTTTGCGGTCTAGGGTACAAATAACTTGATCCTTGTTAACGACTTCATACTGAGCATCTTCAGTAATGTCTGCAGCAGTGACTTCACCTTCTTTGGTGACTTTAATATCTAGCATCTTTGGGTCCTTGTTCTCGAAGTGTATGAATTTCACTTTTTTGAGATTGAGGACAATATCAGTCACGTCTTCAACGATGCCGGGAAGACTTCCGAATTCATGTTGTGCTCCTTTAATTTTAACTGATGTAATCGAGGCGCCTTCGAGAGAGGATAACAGTACTCTTCTTAGAGAGTTTCCGATAGTGTGGCCATATCCGGCATCAAATGGTTCAGCTGTGAAGCATGAATAGGTTTCTGTGGACGTGTCTTCGTCCTTAATGAGGCGATCCGGCATTTCAAACCGGGCTAATCTTACTGGCATTTTTCTTTTTGGGTTTACCGGGTTCCCCCTGGCGAGTGAGGTGAACTAGAATAGATTTTTCCAGCACCCAGGGACCTACGGTAGCTTATGTTTCTCGCAGGTGCCTATTTTCGAGAGAAAATCCCGTTTTGCAAGTAGGGACTTTCTTAAATTACCAAGGAAAATAAAAAAAACCCGCCTTTCGACGGGTTTTTAAACTTATTTATCCTAAATTTAGGATGAAAATTACCAGCTCTGGGTTCTGCTATTGCTGAACTTGGTTTGGAATCCAAGCTCAGGAGCAAGTTCAGCATATCCGTGGTTTAAGTCCCACCAGATATTTTTCCCACCATAGTCTGGTCCGTAGCTACCTTTGTATGTTTCGATTGGGAAAGTTACAAATTCAAAGACTCCATAACCAGTTCTCACTAGGGTACGATAAGCTCCGTTGATTACTCCATAACTGGCTGCATAGATAGTACCTTCTTCTTCAACGGATCGTCTCCAAGTCGTTGGGACTTCGTTGATTCCGAAAAGTATGTTTCCTACTGCACGGGAAAGTTTACGTATTGGGGTTTGTTTGCCTCCAGGAGGTGATTGGATGTCCGCAATGGATGATCCGCTGACCAGAAGGCTCGTAGCTAAGGCAAAAATGATGAGTTTTTTCATTATTTATAATATTAAGATTAGCTTCGATAACTGATCTTTGACAAGCTGAATTTTCGAAAAACTGTGAATCTTTTATTGATTCAAGCTCGAATTGGAAGAATAAAGGAAAATTACGCAGTATTTCCCATTGCGATTACCGCTCCTCGTTCCTATTGTTCGCAATCAATGCAAGAGCAGGTTCAAACATTAGTTGATGCAGGTCGATTAGACGCAAAATTAGGCGAAAAGATTTCTCAGTTAGGGCCAGGTGTTTTTTGTCTTCACAAGAGCTGGGGGCCTGGCGTCATAAAGGAATGGGATCTTTTTGGTGATAAAATGCTCATCGATTTTGAGGGAAAACCAGGCCATGGAATGAAGCTTCAATTTGCTGCTAATTCTCTAGAAGTGTTAAATAACGACCATATTTTTGCAAAATTTGTAAATGATCCAGACTCGACAAAACAATTTGCTATAGATGATCCCATTAGTTTTGCTTTTGAGGTTTTGAATAGTTTTGGAGGCACTCTTTTCCTCGATCACTGGGAAGATAAAATTAGAGGAAGGATCATCCCAGAGGAAAAATATAAGAGTTGGTGGGAGTCGGCAAAGAAGAAGATAAGGACCGACAACCGATTCGTTTTACCTCCTAAGCGTACCCTGCCATTTGAACTTCGTGATGATGACGTTTCACCAGCGGATGCTCTCATCGGTGATTTTGGCCAAGCTAAAGACATCAAAGCTAAGATTTCGATTCTAGAGTCGATGGGAAAAGATTTATCGGTATTTGAGGAGCCCGCAATTGAATTGGAGGAAATTCTGAAGTCGATTTCTTCTCTGGTCACTGTGGCAATAAGGCGTTCTCCGGGAGCAGCAGTTGAGCTTTTAATTGTCCGAGACGATGTGGTGACAAAGATTGAAGAGTTTGACTTGGGTGACGGCTTAAAGCTGAGTGATGTTCTTCTTGATAATAAGGAAAAATTTCCGGAAATCCTGAAAGGTATGGGAGTGGGGAGGCAGAGGCAGGTTTATGATGCGATTAAAGATGCGTATGGCGATCTATGGTCAACCGAATTGATTGCTTGCATGGAAGGATCGGGGGCACGAGCCATAAGTGAGATCACCAAATATCTTTCTGATAATGGACACGACAAGCTCTTAGCAGATCATCTTATGACTGGGCTCTCTCAGAGAAGTTTAGGATTTGAGGTAGTTGCTTGGATTTGCAAAGAGCGTGAAGGTTTGGCGATTGATGCGTTTGCGCACAAAGGAATATCAGCTTCAATTATAGGTGCCCTTGAAAGGGATCATCTTGATGAGACAACTCCGAAAACAAATCGGCTCCATGATCTCTTAATTAATGATGCAGAATTGATACCTGATTTACTTGTCGATTGTGATAAAGCGGAGATACGACATTTTACGCGAAGAATTCAAGCCACACCTGTATTTGAAGGGTTAAATAAAAATTCGTTGCTTGCGCGAATAGTAAAGAGGTTCCCTCTGGTTGAAGACTTAATAACAGGAGAGAAGAAAGAAAAGAAAGACGATAAAGGTGCAGAGCAGGAAAAATCTACTAGTCTCATAGTTTCCTGGGAAAGTTTACAGGATAGACAGGAAAAGCTTGAAGATATTATCAATAAGAAGATCCCCGAAAACTCCAAGGAAATTGGCATTGCTCGAGAGTATGGTGATTTGAAGGAGAATTTTGAATTTAAGGCAGCCAAGCAGCAACAGGCCGTTCTGATGCGTCAGAAAGCAGAGCTCGAAGCAGAAATTTCAACAGCGAGAGGCACAGATTTTAGTGATGCGAATACTTCTAGCGTTTCGATCGGCACAATCGTTGAATTGGAAGACGCGAATAGTGGGAGCTCGGAATCTATCACTATGCTAGGGGCATGGGACACTGACACTGAGAAGGGGATCATTTCATACCTCTCTGGAATGGGTAATGCCATGCTCGGTAAGTCGGTGGGCGATGAAATTGAACTTCCTACTGAGATAGAAGGGGAGACAAGATTTGTCCGAATCAAAGCAATCAGTGCTTACGCAAAAGAAAATTCTTAAACTTTTATTATTGCGGCCTTTTCAAATTTCTTTCAATCAAAAGGAGTGAAGAGTTGTGCTTCTTTATAAATTTAACGCTATAAGGAATTATTAACATTAACTACTAAACATAAAACATGTCAGCTACCAAAATCATTGAAGTCAAAGGTAGGGAAATAATTGATTCTAGAGGAAATCCAACAGTTGAAGTTGATGTTCAGCTTGAAGGTGGAGGCTTTGGGCGCGCGGCGGTTCCCAGTGGAGCGAGTACTGGTGAGCATGAGGCTTGGGAGCTTAGGGACGGGGATGATTCAAGGTATAGAGGAAAGGGCGTTAAGAACGCTGTATCCAACGTTAACACGAAAATTGCAGCGGCGTTGATTGGGAAGGACGCGAATGATCAAAGTGCAATTGATGATATCATGCAGCAATTGGACGGGACGCCTAATAAAAAGGTACTCGGGGCCAATGCTGTTCTCGGCGCTTCTTTAGCAAATGCTAAGGCTGCCGCATCCGGTGCAGGTCTACCATTGTACAAGTACCTAGGAGGTGATGGAGCCGTCACGCTCCCAGTTCCTATGATGAATATCATCAACGGTGGGGAGCACTCAGATGCACCAATAGATTTCCAGGAATTCATGATCATTCCTAAAGAGGCTCCCAGTTTTTCGGAAGCTCTTCGTTATGGCGCTGAGATTTTTCATTCTCTTGCTGAGGTTCTTCATGGCAGGGGTCTNTCTACGGCNGTTGGCGATGANGGTGGNTTTGCTCCTAATTTAGAATCAGCTGACGATGCGCTTGCNGTNATTGCTGANGCCNTNGACAAGGCCGGTTATTCTNTTGGTGATCAGATTGCAATTGCTTTGGATGTTGCTTCAAGTGAGTTCTTTGATTCTGAGAAGCAACGTTATGTATTTAAAAAATCAGATGGGTCAGAACGTACGGCCGAAGAGCTCGTTGATTATTACGCGGAGTTGCAGAGCAAGTATCCAATAATTTCAATTGAAGACGGTTGTGATCAAAATGATTGGGAAGGATGGAAGGTTTTAACAGACAAGATAGGTGCTCAGACTCAGTTAGTGGGGGACGATCTTTTTGTTACAAATGTTGATTTTCTACAAAGGGGCATCGATTCAAATACGGCCAATTCTATTCTCGTTAAGGTAAATCAGATAGGTTCTCTTTCAGAGACTTTACAGGCAGTTTCATTGGCTATGGATAATGATTATACGGCAGTGATTTCACACCGTTCAGGTGAGACAGAAGATGCCACAATCGCTGATATTGCAGTTGGAACCAATGCTGGGCAAATTAAGACAGGATCCTTAAGTCGTTCAGATAGAATAGCTAAGTACAACCAGCTTTTGAGAATTGAAGAAGAACTAGGTGCTAATGCTGTATATGGTGGTAAATTAAAAGTCTAGTTTCTAGACTTTTTATGGGAAATATAAGCAATCGGCAAAAACATCATCGCGCCAAACGTGATGAGTTAGGTCTAAATTTATGGCAGAGATTAACTAGAATCTTGCTCCTTGCTTCTGTAGTTGGCGTTGGAATACTTGTTTTTTCAGTATTTGCTCCTGAATGGGAGAAACTGAAAGATATGGATCGTGAGAATGCAGTGCTTAGGGAGCATTTAGATAAACTGAATCAGGAGCGTAATGATCGGTTACAGGATGAACTCTATACATCCAATGATATTGGGTATCTTGAAATTGTGGCTCGTGATAGGCTGGATTTACAGCTACCAGAAGAAGTTATATTCAGGATTCAAAGGTAAAAGTTTATGCCTTTAGTCTTTTTTTGAAGCTACTCATGTCTTAGATTGCAAATTATTCACAGCAAATAAGTATAAAATT
Organism: Verrucomicrobiales bacterium; assembly: GCA_013213965.1. Taxonomy (GTDB): domain Bacteria; phylum Verrucomicrobiota; class Verrucomicrobiia; order Verrucomicrobiales; family DEV007; genus EC70. Next base: position 7,815 of record JABSSR010000026.1, read on the forward strand.
ACTTGCCTAAAGCCCCTATTTGCTGGTACAGAATTCCGCTCTCTGTGCACAAGTATTGTGATGCAAAGTCCGTAACTCAAACCCTATGTTCATACCTTGTATTCCGCAGAAGAAAATTATCTGACTAACATTTTAGTTGAAGGTGAAATAGTCACAGAGGCGCAGGTCGAAGATGCTAAGGGGCAGCGCAAAGGCACCGAGTCAATTATTGAGACACTGATTCGTACTGGTCATGCCAAAGAATCCGATGTAGCGAGATGCTGCGCAGTTAATTATGGAATGGAGTATGTTGACTTAACTCATGTTACTCCCGCAAAAGAGATCGTTGATATGGTTAAGTTGGAAGACGCTCGTCGCTATGCGATGGTTCCGATCGGCTTTGACCAGAACCGGCTGGAGATTGCGATCAGTGATCCCTTTGATACCGATACTATTGATAGCTTGAACCATGTGCTCGGTTATGACGTTGACCCACGGGTCTCTTCTCATGAACAGATCAATGACGCGATTGGGCGTTGGTATGATGAGGCGATAGGTGGGGCTGATGCTGACAGTGACATGGTAGTGATCTCTGAGAGTTCTGGTAGTGACTCTAGTAGTGGAGAAACTGGGGCGAACGATGCTCCTGTAATTAAACTTGTGGGGCAGATTTTAAAGGAGTCATTTAATGCCGGTGCATCTGACATTCATATTGAACCGCTAGAAAAATCTGTTCGCGTTCGCTATCGAATTGATGGAGTCTTGCACGAAGTTGCCAATCATCCGCGCAATCTGCTCTCGTCCATCATTGCTAGAATTAAGATTATGACGGGGGCAATGAGTATAGCTGAGAAGCGATTGCCTCAAGATGCTAGGATTCAATTGAGATTAGGGGATAAGGATTTGGACTTGCGTGTTTCTACCATTCCAACGAACCACGGAGAGTCTGTGGTGATGAGGATCCTTGACAAATCCGCTTTGAATCTAGGTCTTGCTCAGTTAGGTTTCCTCAGTGATGATCAGGCAACATTTGAGCAGTTAATAACTCTTCCTGATGGCATTTTACTTGTGACCGGTCCTACTGGCTCGGGCAAGACGACGACCCTCTACGCATGTCTTAACTATATTAACAAGCCAGACAGAAAAATCATTACTGTTGAGGATCCTGTCGAATATCAAATGTCCGGGATCAATCAGGTCATGGTTAAGGAGGACGTAGGGATGACGTTTGCTGCGGCGCTGAGATCTATATTGCGTCAGGCCCCAAATATTATAATGATCGGAGAGATCAGGGACCTTGAAACAGCATCAATAGCCATTAATGCTTCTTTGACTGGGCACCTTGTATTTTCTACTCTTCATACGAACGATGCGCCTAGTGCGGTCGCTCGTATGGCAGACATTGGAGTGAAGAGATTCTTAATTGCGTCCGCCGTGCGGGCGATTATTGCGCAGCGGCTCATCCGAAAACTTTGTTCTGAGTGCAAGACGCCCGGACAATTAAACGATAGGGAAATAAAGGCCTTGAGTTTGGATGCCGCTCAATTGAATGATTCCACTATAATGACACCAAATGGGTGCGTAAAGTGCAGAGCGACAGGTTACAAGGGCCGAGCTGGAATCTTTGAAATCTTCGAAATTGATGATGAGGTTCGCCACATGGTGAATGAAAATTTATCGACGCCTCAGTTAAGGAGGCAGGCACGTGAAATAGGGATGAGAACTATGCGTGAGGATGGTATTCGTAAGGTTTTAAGTGGTATGACTTCAGCTTCGGAGGTCATTCATGTAACGATGTCGGATGTTAATTAATCCCAAAACAATTTAAGAATCAAAATGACACCAGGACCAGTCCTAGAAATACTCAAGCAACGCGGCGCAATTACTAAAGATCAGGCCGAAGAGATTGAGGGTTTGATGAGTAACTCGAGCAAAGATGTTGCCCAAGCAATTGCAGATTACGGAGTCCTCGCGAGGGAAGATGTTTTTTATCACATTGCAGAGGATTTAGGGCACGAACATGTTAATTTGAAGGGCTTTAGTCCGACTTCGGAAGTTATTTCTGCGATCCCTGCGGCTACAGCTAGGTTGTACAAGGCTTTTCCAGTCAGCTATGATGGGTCGAAGTTGACCGTGGCATTGGCTGATCCGTTGGATCCTCAGGTCGGTGAGGATTTAAGTTTTGCCTTGAGTCAGGAGTTGGATTTTTGCGTTGCAGATAACAAGCATGTTTTGGAAGGAATAGAGCGAGTATATGTCGCGGGGGAGGGAGCAGGTCAAATGAATGATATTTTGAGTCAGCTCAAAGGAATCGCGTTGAGTGATGAAGACTCAGAGAGTGAAGCAAATTCGGCTCCGATTGTTAGGTATATTGACCTGGTCCTTGAGCAGGCCATGAGGGAGCAGGCATCAGATATTCATTTTGAGCCGTTCGAGAGGGAATTTAAAATTCGTTACCGTGTGGATGGAGCTCTTTATGAGATGTCGCCTCCTCCGGCCCATCTTGCGAATACCATCATTTCTCGAATCAAGGTAATATCTAATCTTAATATTGCCGAAAGGAGAGTACCTCAGGACGGACGGATGGTAATGTCGCTCGAGGACAGGGACATAGATTTCCGCGTTTCGACCTTGCCGACGAGTTATGGAGAGAGTGTTGTTTTGCGTGTTTTGGATCGTTCTTCTGTTAGTCTTGACCTTGATAACTTGGGGATGCCAACAGATATATCGGAATACATTGAAGGAACAATAATTAAGCCGAACGGCATTTTCATTTGCACTGGCCCGACCGGTGCCGGAAAGACCACCACACTCTATGCATGCTTGCGAAAAATAAATACCATCGACAGTAAACTTCTCACTGCTGAGGATCCCGTGGAGTACGATGTGGAAGGAATTATTCAGATTCCTGTTAACGATGGCATAGGCTTGACCTTCTCCAGAGTTCTTCGTGCTTTCTTAAGGCAGGATCCTGACCGTATACTTGTGGGAGAGATGCGTGATGTTGAGACTGCGCAAATTGCGATACAGGCTTCTTTGACTGGGCACCTTGTGTTTTCTACTCTTCATACTAATGATGCGCCGGGTGCAGTCACTCGGTTAGTGGATATGGGATGCGAGCCTTTCCTTGTTTCAGCTTCACTTGAAGGAGTGCTAGGGCAGCGTCTTCTCAGGACAATATGCTCTGATTGCAAGCAGCCCTATGAGCCTAGCATGGCATTACTGGGTGAGCTTGGGCTCAGTCCTGAAGATATTGGTGATAAAGATTTTCATACCGGAGCAGGTTGTGAGGAATGTGGCAATTCAGGTTATCGAGGACGTAAAGGACTCTTTGAGTTACTTGACATTAGTGAACCGATTGCGGAAATGATTACCGAACGTGCTCCGACTGTTGTTTTACGCCAAAAAGCAATTGAACTGGGAATGACTACATTGAGGGAGGATGGTCTGAGAAACATTTACCAAGGTAATACAACTATCGAGGAGGTGCTTAAATACACGTAAATAACACTGTTTTTGCTTGGTTGAAGATCTGTCGTTGCAAGCAGAGTAAGAACAGGTTTAAATTAATAACTCAAATCCCTTTTTCTACAGCATTACCCCAATAATTTATGCCCATATTTCAATACGAAGCTATCGATGCCAAGAGTGAAGTAACTACTGGTAATATTGAAGCAGCAAATAAGGCTGACGCGACCCAACAGCTTCGAAGCAATGGACTCTTTCCAAAGCAAATTATTGAGGTTGGGAAAGGGAAATTGAAGGCTTCGAAAGGAAAGAAGCGGAGAGTTCGGCGCTCTCGTTCGAAGAAGGGAGGGCTACGTTTTGGAAGCGGTAAAGTAAAGGGAAAGGTCTTGATGATTTTTACCCGACAACTTGCTACCCTCATTGATTCTGGTTTACCGTTACTTCGTGGACTTACTGTTCTTGCTAAACAGGAACCAAATCCCGTTCTCAAAAGAACGATTACGAACCTGGCTGATTCAGTTCAGACGGGAAGCACATTTTCTGAAAGTTTGGCGCAGCATCCCATGATCTTTAATAAGTTATATGTTAACATGGTCAAGGCCGGAGAGCTTGGCGGTGTCCTTGAGGTTGTTCTTATCCGTTTGGCTGAATATTCAGAAAAGGCTCAGAAACTGAAGAATAAAATTGTTGCGGCAATGGTTTATCCTGTGATCGTGATGGTCATTGCTATGTCTATTATGGTCTTCCTTTTGACCGTGATTGTTCCTAAATTCAAGAAAATATTTGAGGATATGTTAGGGTCAGCGGACAAGCTCCCTGGGTTGACTAAGTTTGTGATTGGCCTCTCTGAGAAGCTTTCTACGCACATTTTTCCTATTGCTGGAGGGATAGTCGGATCTTTTCTTTTATATAAGTTCATTGCGAGTCAACCTTGGGGCAGAAGATTCCTTGATGCTGTAAAATTGAAAATGCCGCTATTTGGTTCAGTGCAGAGGAAAAGTGCTATTTCAAGATTCAGTAGAACCTTGGGAACCTTGGTGACTAGTGGTGTTCCTATCCTTCAGGCACTTAACATTACTCGAGAAACGGCTGGAAATGTAGTTATATCTCAGGCAGTGCAGAACGTTCATGATGCTGTAAAAGAAGGTGAATCGATCGTTAATCCTTTGGAAGCGAGTGGTGTATTCCCGGCGATGGTTATAAGCATGGTTGACGTGGGAGAGGAAACTGGTCAGTTGCCGGAAATGTTACTTAAGGTAGCTGATGTATACGATGATGAGGTCGATAACGCGGTAGCGGCACTAACGTCCATGCTAGAGCCTCTAATGATTGTTATGCTTGCGGTAGTCGTTGGTGTGATTGTCATGGCGCTGTTCCTTCCGATGGTTGAAATTATCAAGGGTGTTGCGAGCCAATAAAAGAAAATTTGAAAGTTTTGATGAATCCTATGAAAAATATTGATTCAAAGTGTAGGCGTTCTGCTTTTACATTAATTGAATTGCTGACGGTGATCAGTATCATAGCAATTCTCATGGCGATGACTATAGCCATCATAAGCTATGCGCAGGACAAGGCGGCTGAGGAAAAGACCAAGTCTGTTCTGATTGCAGTTAAGGCTGGACTTGAAAGGTACAAGGATGAGTACGGTGAATATCCTGAGCCCTTTGAAAATAGTGGAACAGGCAAGTCCGGTTCAGTCGCTCTTTATCAGGCCTTAATGGATGACGGAGATGATGAGATTCTTGGAGGACCAGATGAACCTTCTGACGGCAGAGCTGGTGAAGGCATGCTCGTGGACATGAAATCCAAAGGTTTTGTAGATAAAGAGGGTTCTACTTACTGGATAAAGGATGGTTATGACCGAAAAATTTATTATCAAGTCTATGATCCGGAAAATCCAGAGGCGACTAATCAAATGACATATGATCTCTGGTCCTTTGGTAAAGATAAGGGAGGGAACAAGTTGAATAACGAGAACGAAGCCATGTGGATAAAGAATTGGTAACGCTATTTGCAGCTACCAAGAAACGCTATAAGATCTGAAAGATCTTGATCTGTAAGTAAGCCTTCAAATCCAGCAGGCATTAGTGATATTGGCGATCTAGTTACGCTTTTTATTTTCTTACGCATGACGAGTTCTTTGATCCCATTCGCATTACTTACATAAATGGAGTCAGAGCTTTCGTGTTGGATAATGCCCAGGTGTGTGTTCCCTTCATGAGTCTGGATAATGTAGTTTTCGTATCCGTTCACGACCGTCGAACTGGGGAAAATAATTGCCTCGAGCAGGTCCTGTTCTTTACGGATAGATCCTATCTTGGAAAGGTCGGGACCGAGCAGACCTCCCTGGCCAGCAACGCGATGACAAAGAGAACAAGTTGAACGGTTAGAGTAGAATAAGGCCCTTCCTCTTGAACCATTGCCTGATTTGAGTCTAGCGAGGACAGATTCTAGTTTTTCCTTTTTGGTGCGATCCGCAAGTGGATCTTCTTTTGCCAAGACTGTTAATGCAGAGTGGGCTTCTTTGGCGGATTCAGGAAATGCGTCTGCAATAAGCTTGAGATCATTGGGATGGATTGAATCTTGAACCTTCACTAAAGCGGCAGCCAATCGGACACCTATTTTATTAATGGCTTTATTAGAACCTGATTCATTGAGATTAACAGCTGATTGAATAAAGGGTTGAGTTAGGTCCTTTATTTGAAGAGGAGAAGCCTTTGTAATTAAATTACATAAGGCAAGTGCCTGGACTTGATTTTTTACTGAGATTTCCAAACGACTCAGTGCTCGGGCAGCATTACTCCTGAGGGAGGGAGAGGAGTCTTGATCCTGGATGATCTGAGCTAAATAATTAAATTGTTCCTCTTTCAATGAGGTGGACTGTTTTGCTATGGCTTCCATTGCAGCGACTCGCAGAACGACACTTTCTTTAAGATTAGCGGCAATGTTTCTTAATATCCTTAAGATGGAGTCTTCCAAATTGAAGCGTGCGGTGATTGCGATTGCTTCTCCTTTAATCTTAACTGAAGTGGATCGCAGTGATAACTTGAGAGTGTCTAGGAGTCCGTCAGGGAGCTTTTCCATGAAGCCAATGGAAGTGAGTAATTGGACTTTGGTTTGAACTGATGATTTCGGGTCGGCAATGACAGAATGAATGGTATTATGGAGGCTCTCCTCTTCTGAGAAGCTTAGAATAATGCTTTCTATTATCTGTTTGTCATTGGTTGTGAGTTCTTTCTTAGTGATGAGGCCATTAAAGACTGTTAAGACTTGATCCTTCCACTGAGGACGTCCGGAGATTACGCGTTGAGCTTCTTCTTTGAGCATAAGATTCGGAGAGTTCAGCAGAGGAACAACCATTTCAGGTTTTAATGCTCCTTCAGGCATTTTATCGAGAGATCGAAGTGAAATTTTTTGGAGATGGGGTTGAGAATTATCCTTCAGGTAATGAGCCGTTCCTTTAGAGTCACCGATCTCGATCAGGGCATAAATGATTGCATGTTGGATGTGAAGATCAGCATTCTTCTTTGAAATAGCTTTGAAGAGTGAATTTATGGATGTTGGTTCTTTTATCTGGCCGATGGATGTTGCAGCGGTTCTTATGATTTGCGGCTCTTCATCATGGAGTAATGCAGTCAACTTCGGCCCTGATTCTTTATCTTTGAGGATGCCGACCGATCTTGCTGCGACTTGTTTTAAGGTTGATGATTTCGATCCGAGGGATTTCCGGATCAAGCTAAGTGCTCCTTTGGATCTGATCCGGGAAAGTGTCCATAGGAGCTGTGTTTGATGTTGGATTGAGTCGGTCTCGTTAAATATCTTTTCTATTGAAGGGATTGCTTCATCTCCATATTTGACTAGCGAAACGCTTGCTTTTTGTCGAACAGCTTCACGTTCATCGTTAATGAGTTCTGCTGCTTTAAGGGGCTTCATGTTATTCCAGTTAATGTCTTGCCCCCGCGCGTTATTGGTTATGGAGCCATTAATTTTGGAGATTCGGTAAATTGCTCCCCTAATTTCAGGTTTGGCTATTTTTGAAAATGGGCAGCCCCAACTGAGCCAACCTCCCGTATCGAGCAAGAGCAGACTCCCGTCCGCATCTTCAAGTATATCTGTCGGATGAAAATCAATACTGCTTGAGCTGATAAAATCTTCTTCTTCTGTTATGAAGGTTGAGCCACTCTTTTTTAGGCGGACATGAACTACTTTATGGGTATTGAAATGGCATGCGAAGAGGCTGTCTTTGTAGGGATCTCCAAAATGTTTTCCACGGTATCTAACTAATCCAGCAGGAGCGACCTGTCCCCAGCGGCTAGTGGCGGGGAGTCTATGCCCGGTATCGTGAAGTAAGGGTAATCCATAAACTCTCTGGGTGAGTCCTCCATGGATCCAATGAATGAGAGCGTCGTGCCTTCCCCCGTAACTGTCATAAATAGCACAGGTGGATAGCATCTCGCCAGTGTCAGTAAATTCAATTTCAACTGGATTAATGCCTCCTTGCCCCTCGATCCGGACATCAGTTCCGTCAGGATTGCATGAAAAAACACCAGCGGCTCTGCTCTGTCCGGTCACGCTTCCGTCCGGCCCCTTGAACTGGTAGCCGAAGTGACCACCACTAAAGTAAAATCTACCGTTAGGGCCTAAGTAGGGGCCGTGCTGGTTGGCTCTCCCGTCAAATTCCATGTAACCAAGGATTTTTTCACGCTTATCTGCTACCCCATCATCGTCCGTGTCTTCGAGTCGCCAAAGGTAAGGGGCCGAAATGATGTAAAGGGCTCCGTCATGCCAGAGTCCTCCCTCAGGCATGGTCATATTATCGGCAAAGATGGTACTCTCATCATAGACTCCGTCACTGTCATTATCCACGAGCCGTCGCACGAACCTCGGGAGTTCTTTTTCGATCTCGGCTTTTGTGGTCAGGTTCCTGCCATCGCTCTCTGCAATGTAGAGCCTCCCCTTATGATCGAGGCAAGCCATCATCGAGTAACTGACGAGTGGAGGAGCGGCGGCGATGCTGATCTCGAACCCGTCAGCGATCTTGATCGGAGGAGCCTCGAAGGGATCTTCAGAAAAGCCATTGGATAGAGAAACAAAGAAGAGGCCAGAGGCGAAGGTGATGAGAGGTAAGGTTCTCATGGGTTTTAGTCAATGCTGACTGAAGTTCTCTTATTAAACTTACCAAAGATCCTGATGAAGGTCTCTTTGGTACCGATGACTGGACTCGAACCAGCACTTCCGAAGAAAACGGATTTTGAATCCGTCGCGTCTACCAATTCCGCCACATCGGCCTGTTCATTATCAAAGATTCAATATGCAATTTAGCGATTATTCCAATTTATATTCAATACCTTGATACACCTTTAAGGGTTTAATTTCAAAGACCAATTTGGATGTGTATTGAGTAAGCTCAGACCAGTTGGTGAGAGTTCAAAGGATGAGCCAGGAAACGATCGGTCCCTGGCTCATATTTGATGACAAATGGGCCTAAATTAGGGTCACACTTTCGTGCAATCCAAGGAGTGCAATCGTTATGTGAGAAACCCCTATAAAATTAGGTTTTTTGGAAATTCGGCAAATGCGATAAAATCCATTGTTATAACATAACCATATTAGTAAGTTCAATTGAACCGATCATAACGTCATGAGTACCAATAATAAAACCAAACTCAGAATCTTTGCCCTGGCCATTATAGCGTTGGGGGTGCTTTCTCTCCCGGTCGCCGGGGAGCAGGTCAGCTTGAAAATGGAGAAACAATTTTCCGGCAACCGTAGGGTCGCTGTTGCCTGGGAGCCGCATTCACTGGTTCCGGGTTTCGGACTGGACCAATTACGAATCACCGCAAGTTATGCCTTAGAGAGGAGCCAGGACCTGGTCCTTTGGGAACCGACGGGTCAGACATATGAGGGTGGCCTGGACCTGCCAGATAAGTTACTTCGGTTCGAGGCGGATTCGGATGTGAAATCATCTTACTATAGGGTGGTTCAAACAGGGATCGATCTGGAGGGTGCCGTTTTTTCCGACCAAAGTCTGGTTGGCGCTAACCTTGCCGGGGCGAATTTGCAAGGGGCGAATCTTTCCTTTGCTGATTTGAGTGGGGCTGATTTGCGGGGCGCGAACCTGAGCGGAACAAATCTGACCGGAGCCGATCTTCGGAGCGCCCTCCTGGCCAACGCAATCTTGACCGGAACGATCCTTGATGGCGCTAACTTGATCGGGGTCTCGCTCGAAGATGTTCAGGTCGATGGCGTCGATTTGTCAGGAGCTTTGGAACTGCCTCCTATCGAT
>JABSSR010000260.1 GCA_013213965.1 Verrucomicrobiales bacterium
CTGGTTCTAAAATGCGCATTGCAAGAGATCCGAGAATAAGGAAGAAAAAAGCAGAGGTTAAAATAACGAAGAGTTGACCTAATATATTTTTATCTACGCTCTTGGAACTGTTCACCATTTTAGGTATCGATTCCATTTGAGGGCGGAACGTTCGTGTCAGTTCACTTCTAGAAAATCGAGCCCAGAGAAGAACTCTGCTCACCTTGAGCCCTCCTGCAGTCGATCCGGAGCAGCCTCCGATCACCATAAGAATGAGAAGGATTTCTTTGCTGAGAATGGGCCATTGATCGTAATTTCCTGAAGCGTATCCGGTACTTGTGGCGATAGAGACAATGTTAAATATTATGTTAAGTACATTATCACTTTCTGAGTGAAGAAAATTATTAATTAATGTGATTGAAATCGCTACAATTAGAAAAATCAGGAACCATCTTGTTTCTTCATTTTCTCGGAGATCTCCTAAACGGCGTCTCTTAATCAGTAATAAGTAGAGAAATAAACTTATGCTGCAAATCAACATAAATAAAATAGCCCAGATCTTCGCCCCGGCACCGAAGCTACTAAAACTGTCATTTTCAGTTCCAAATCCTCCCGTTGCAGTTGTGGTAAGTGCGTGGTTGATGGATTGGAATAAATTCATTCCAAATACATAGTAACCAAGTGCGCAGATTATTGTTAGGCCAATATAGAGTGTCCATAAGGATCTTTGAGCTTTACTAAAATTGGAAAAATTCAGGTCTGAAATTGGCAGCGATGATTCTGCGCCGAACATCATCTTCCCGGATGTTCCGTCCTTGGATTGTAATAAGAGGAAGACCATAACAATTCCAAGTCCTCCGAGCCATTGAGTGAGTGAGCGCCAGAATAATAGTGATCTTGGTATTTCTTGTAGGTCAACAGTTACGGTTGATCCTGTGGTGGTCAGTCCTGAAATGGCTTCAAAAATGGACTGGGCGAATGAAAGATCGGTATTACATAAAAGATGAGGTAGTGCTGCATGTAATCCACATACGAACCATGCAATTCCAGCAATAGCGATGGCCTCTTTTCGAAGCATCTTTTGGTCATTGTTTTTGTTTAAATAACGGGAACCTCCATAAAGAATGAACGCCGAAAAAAGAGTAATTGAAATGCAAATAAACCATGACTGGAGAGCTACTTCATTATTATGCGTTGATCCTGCAGGTATTGAGTAACCGGCAATGACGGCAATTCCCATCGCAGTTGCGAGGATCAGAAGAAGGTAACTGATTGATCTGAAAATGATTGATAAATTCATTAGCAGTTGGCAGGCACAAGGATAGCCGGGCAGATGGCTTTAATTCTGTGAAGAATGAGCATGCTGTGTGTCGAACCTCGCCCTAAAATGATGTTCAGTCAATTCACGCTATCAGATTGACTTGAATTAACTATTTGTTTGATATTTTTGTAACTTTATTGCTTTCAGAAATGTCACAAGTTCATTAAATTTCCAAGAATGATAATTGATCTTCGCAGTGATACTGTCACACGTCCGGACAATGGGATGCTACAGGCTATGCACGATGCAGAAGTCGGTGATGATGTATTTGGTGATGATCCCACGGTCATAGATTTAGAGTTGGCAGCAGCCGAAATGTTTGGAAAGGGTGCAGCATTGTTCTTGCCTAGCGGCACGCAAAGTAATCTTGCGGCATTACTAACGCATTGTAATAGGGGCGACGAATATATCGTTGGTCAGGAAGCGCACACTTATCTCTTTGAGGGGGGAGGAGGAGCCTGTCTCGGGGGCATTCAGCCTCAGCCCTTGAATCAGGAACCGGACGGAACTCTGGATCTGAACAAAGTTCTGTCCTTAATAAAACCTGATGATTATCATTATGCTCGGACCCGATTACTTTGTCTTGAAAACACGACCTGGGGAAAGGTTATACCTGAGAGTTATCTTAAAGAAGCGAAGAGCCTTGCTGAGGAGAGGAGTCTTGGGCTTCACCTGGATGGCGCGAGAATCTTTAATGCGGCAGTTGAGGAGGATGTGCCAGTTTCAAAAATAGCATCATATTTTGATTCTGTTTCAACATGTCTATCGAAGGGGCTAGGTGCTCCTGTAGGTTCTGTTTTATTGGGGGATGTTGAATTTATTGCACAGGCCAGGAGATGGAGAAAGATGCTGGGTGGAGGAATGAGGCAGTCAGGTATTCTTGCCGCAGCTGGTCTGTATGCCCTAAAAAATAATGTGAACAGATTAATCGAGGATCATGCAAACGCTCATAAATTGGCAAATTCTTTGGGGTCCATTGACGGGATTGATGCCGAGCCTGCCTACACGAATATGGTATTCGTATCAGTTCAGGAAGAAAAGAGACAACGGCTCATTGAGCACCTTAACAAGAACAATGTCCTAGTGACAGGCTTCATTGGTTCGAGGCTCAGGCTAGTAACTCACAAGGATGTGAATCAGGACGCTATTGATCAGGTAATAAGTTATTTTGCTGATTATTTCAGTCCCTAGGACTACTATTTTGAGTCCGATGAGAAACGAAACGCACTGACTTTATTTTCTAGCATTTCAGGGAGAATAAGTATTTTCTTTTCTACTAAGAATGCATGATCTGCGGCACCTTTTGGAAAGGTTGCCCATATTCTAGATTCTCCCATTGCATTTACATGGAAAACTTTTCCTGCGATCCAGTCAGTTACTATGTAACCGCCTTTGCCGTCAGATTCTACCCCATCAAGATTGCCTAATGGTTCCTTGGTTAATGGAGTAATTTTTTTGTTTTGTAAATCCAAGGACAGTAACCGGCCAAGTGTTTTTGTGCTGAAATCCGCCTGAATTTCTTGTCCCCAAGCACCAATTATTAGTTTACTGCTCTGAACAAGTAGGCCGTTCGGGTGTTCTATTTCTGTTCCTTGTGCGAGGATCGAGACTTTATTATTTTTGTATTGATAAATAATGCTTGCGATCATGTCGCTGAAGTAAACGGTACCATCTTCGCCGCAGGCCAGATCATTAAGAAATTTAGCATTGGCTATTTCTATAGAATTAGTTTGTTTTCCGTTCTTGAGATTGAATGATACGATCCTGTCAATGTCAGTGACCCATAGAATTCCCCCTGTACTTCGAAGTCCCTTCGGAGCATTTAATCCAGTGGCCCATTTATTTTTAATAATCTTTCCATCTGTATTTAATTTAGAGATCCATCCGTCACCGTCCTTACCGGTTCCTCCACCAGCACCTATTTGAGATACGAACAGAAACCCAGAATCCTTATCAAGGTAACAACTTTCGGGAGATTGAATTGTTTTTGTAAGGGACCATAAAGGGGTCGGATCTTCTTCTGCTCTTAATTGAATAAAGGGCAAAGAGAAGATCAGTAAGTATTGTGTAACTATTTTCATCTTATTAAGATTGGGACGGGATATAGATAATTTTGTTCTCTGATTTGGGTAAATCATTTTTGATCGGCCATTTCATGAGTGAAGGATAATTAGATAATGGATCTAATTTAACAGAAAAAAATGATCCTATCGAGTGTTCTGGCATTTTTTCCCCTTTAAATAAACCAGTCCTGGCAACGCGAATTTTTTGACCTGATATGTCCTGATTTCCTTCGTTATTTCTCACTATAACATATTCATTTAATACGAAAGCATTCCTTTTATCATTCATGAATTCCTCATTAATGACAGATTTGGCAATGAGTCTCAGATTAAGATCGAGTGATTTATTTTCCGATATTTTAGCAAGTGTTTTCTTTTCTTTTTTAGGAATGACTTTTTTAGCAACGAGAGTCGCTCTTGGCGCTTTCCCCTTTTTTAAATGTTCTGCAACTATTAGATTTGATTGACCTTTTCTCCAACGATACCCAGTCCCAAAAGGTAACCGTTGAGATTCCTGTTTGTAAATATCTCTCAGCTTTGGTTGATAATGGTCTTTGAAAAGATCAATGGGTTCCGTATAAGTACCAAAAAATTTCATTTGCCAAGAGGATTGGTTGAAATGCCTCAGTGGTATTCCGGAGTCGTCCTGAATGATAGCCGTTGAACTAGATAATAAATGATTTCTTATTTGTGAAAAATAACTCTTATGCATTAGATAGGATGCGGCTTTAACATAGCTTCTTCCTTTTGGGATTGATTCTAAGTATTTCAAAAATCCGGACCTCAAAA
>JABSSR010000261.1 GCA_013213965.1 Verrucomicrobiales bacterium
CCCAAAAAAGCTGACTCTGACAATGACGGACTTCTGGACGGGGTAGAGACGAATACCGGAACCTTCGTCAGTAAGGACGATACTGGCACGGACCCTAACAATGAAGACACGGACGGCGACGGTTACAGTGATGCAAGAGAATCAATTGGTTCCTTGTCGGATCCAAATGATCCTAACAGCATCCCACTAAAACCGGAAATTAAGCTCCTCGCTTACTGGGACTTCAACGATCCATCAGATCCTACTTCTGCAGCAGACGTATCCGGTAATGCACCTGCCGCGGATTTTACAGGACCTGCCAAGTATTCAGATGATGGTGGCGGTTTCAATGGAGCGGCCGGGGACTATTCCCTGGACCTTGGTGGTGTAAATGATCAATCTGCTGCTGTAACACCAGAAGGCACTCACTTGGATGAATCGAGTGAAACCAATGAACTGGCAGTCGCTTTCTGGCAAAATACCACACAATTTGGCAACACCAGTGCATTCTGGATTAATGCACCTGCCGCCACTGGTTCTCAGCGCGGCTTTCAAGCTCATACTCCTTGGGGAAATGGAACGATTTACTTTGATCAGTCAGGCTGCTGTGGAGCTTCCCAACGACTCACGATCGGAGGGCAAGTCGTTACAAACCAATGGCAGCACTTCGTGTTTCAACGCGATGAGGATGGAAACATGGAAATATGGGTCGACGGCGAACTCAAGGCCGAACAAGGAGGGGCCGAGCCACTGGATCCGTTCAACGGAATCATTACTATCGGAGCCATGTTTAATGGGGGTGGCAGTATGGCAGCAAGAATTGATGAGTTCGCAATCTACAACCGCCCACTTGATGGCGCAGAAATCCAAGCCCTCTACGGAGGAATCCTAGCCATTGACTTAATCACCCCTCCTGCCCTTTTTACTATTACAGACGTAGAACGTGATGAGGATGGTCAGGTCACTTTCACCTTCAATGCAAGGCCGAACGTCATTTATGCAGTGGATGTCTCGGAAGACTGTGAATTGTGGCAGGAACTTGATGATAATGTGATCGGAACAAAAGGAAAAGCCACTTTCAGTGATATATCAGGACTTGGTGAGCAGAAGAGCTTATTCTACCGTGTGCGCACAATTGATTAAGAGCCGAACCGCTCTCATACCTATAGCCGCTCTTATCTCATTAATTGGTTGTAATGATAAATCAATTAATAGTGATACAGATAAGGATTCTATAAATTTCACAACTGTCACTCTCGAGAAATTAAAAACTGAAAGAACAGAACTCGACCAGACTGTTTTTGCAGATGAAACTCAAGCAGTACGTCATGAAGAGGTATTTATTCGTTTATGGGATGAACTGAGAAATGGTGACCCTTATAAGGTCCTTACAAGTTTCCCATTCGATAACATTATCCTAGGTGAACCGGTTCCGAACCCTTCTCCAGAATGGGGTGTTCCAGGAATCAAGTTCGTTTCACTGAACGGCACAAAAAAGGAGCTTAATGTCACTGAATTTAGAGAACTCCTCAGTGATCTCTCTAAGAAAGGATGGAAACTTAAACAGAGCGAATGGCATCACACTAGTTTCCAACCAGCATTAAACAACTCACCGGCCCGTTCGATAATTTCCTGCGAATTGCATTGCCTCTTCAACAGCGATGAGCAGCGGATCATTGTCCGCGGAAACTTGAAAGTAACATGGACTAATAATAAAGAAGGCCAACCCGTCCCAAGCCTCATCGATACGACTGGGCTAGAAATAATAGCCCGCAAAGGGAAACCAATGTTTACTGAAATCATGAATGCGGATCCGGGGATTGAAGCGCCTGGTCGGTTCCCAAGATTCAGTCCGTTACTGGTTCGAGACTTAGACGGAGACGGACTATCTGAAATAGTTACAGCAGGCTGTAATCTAGTCTACAAAAACGAAGGGAACGGTAAATACACAAAAAGAGATTTCTTAAAGAATGGTATCAATCGACCGGCAGAAGCAGGCCTACTAGCCGATCTGAACGGTGACGGCCTCATCGATTATATCGGAGGCAATGCAGAGAACGGGGCATTATTATTCTTTCCTGGATCAGAAGGAGGACAATTTATTGTCAATCCTCAGAAAATTAATATTCCGCCACTCAAAGGATTACATACAATCAGTGCAGGAGACATTGATGGTGACAGGGACCTTGATCTTTTCATCGGTCAGTGGAAAGCACCTTACATTGGAGGATCAATGCCTACCCCGTATTACAATGCAAATGACGGATACCCAGACTATTTGCTTCGCAATGAAGGGAATGGCACATTCGTGGACATTACTAACAGTTCAGGCCTTTCCGAGAAAAGCAACAGACGCACCTTCAGTGCTTCGTTAATTGACCTGGACTTTGATCAGGACCTTGACCTGATCGTTGTCGCTGATTTTTCTGGTTTAGACTTATACCTTAACGATGGGAAAGGCCATTTTTCCGACATCACGGACCAGCTCGGAAAGGAACGGCATGCCTTTGGAATGTCTCACACTTTTGGAGATTGGAACAGCGATGGAATTGAGGACCTGTGCTTGGTGGGTATGAGTTCAACTACAGCAAGGAGACTGGACGGCCTCGGTATATCAAAACCAGGATATGAAAAGTATTCAGAAATGCGTGCCCCCATGACATTCGGTAACAGGCTTTATGTTAGGAACAAGGAAGGAG
>JABSSR010000262.1 GCA_013213965.1 Verrucomicrobiales bacterium
CAGAACATTCTCGATAATTGCGGAAAAAAAATTGCAGAACAGCTCGATCGTCAGCACAGCGTCATAATATCCGATTCCAATGTCGCGCCTCTCTATGCAAAGCGAGTCCAGCAATCACTGATTAGTGACGGAATAAAAAGCGACATAATCATCGTGCCCGCAGGCGAAGCCAGCAAATCGCTCACACACGTTGAAGAAATATGCCGTGAAATGATAGTAAGCGGGCATGACAGGCACAGTTTTGTAATTGCCCTTGGCGGAGGTGTTATCGGTGATCTGGCTGGGTTAGTTTCATCAATTTTTTATCGCGGAATTCCGTTAATTCAAATACCCACAACTATTGTCTCCCAAGTCGATAGTTCGATAGGAGGGAAAACAGGAGTCAATGCGCCTGAAGGGAAAAATCTAATTGGATCATTTCATCAACCAAGACTCGTAATAGCAGATACTACGACTTTACAGACATTGCCAGAACGAGAATTTAATGAAGGTTTTGCTGAAGCAATCAAACACGCTGCAATCCGAGACGGCGATATGCTTGAGGAAATAATGTGTGTGGATGACCCATCAAATCTGGATTCATTGATAGCAAAAAACGCATCAATAAAAGCAAGAATTGTGGAAGAGGATGAAAAGGAACTCCTCGGAACAAGAGCCCATCTCAACTACGGACATACCATCGGTCACGCCATAGAGGCCGCGGGAGGTTATGGGAAATTCCTGCACGGTGAGGCGATTAGCCTAGGATTAATATGTGCAAATTCCATTTCATCTAAACTTTTTAATTTTCCTTTGGATCAAAGTGACCGCATAAAAAATGCCCTTATGAAATTCAATTTGCCGGTAAATCTAGATAAAGAAATATCTACAGACTCCATCTTAAACATCATGAAATCCGACAAAAAGTTCAAGAACGGTCAGATCCGTTTTGTTGCTCTTCATGAATTAGGAAAGCCTGAACTCACTGATCAAGTGACCGAGCTAATGATCTCAGAAGCAATCGCAAAAATTCGCTAAACCGCGACTTTCTAAAGATTTAGATCTATTGCTCCTATCCAAAATCGATTTCTTTGAAAAAAAATCACCCGAAGGATTCTCATCAGATTCATTGATTAAATCGGTTGGTAAATGATATTAAAACATTGTTTTTTTAGGGTTTTCGATAACATAAAACCCCTCTCGATCTCTCCCTCTCATGAATCCTTCAATATAAAAAAAATGCAATATCTTAAGAAACCTGTTTGAAAAATCCTAGAATTCCGTCCTAGGTTCGGCTTCTTAAAATGTCAAAAACTCTAATAATTGCTGAAAAACCAAGCGTCGCCACTGACCTTGCTCGAGTATTATCCAAAGAATTAGGCAAATTTGAGAAAAAAGGAAAGGATAGAAATACCTACTTCGAAAGTGAACACGCATTAATTTCTTCAGCTGTTGGACATCTCGTTGAATTAAAAATGCCATCAGGTCCTAACGGAAAAAAACTTCCATGGGGAATCAAGCACCTCCCGGTAATACCTGAAAAGTTCGAACTGCAACCCATCGCTAAAAGTGAAAGCAGACTGAATCTACTCAAACGTTTAATCAAAAAGAAAGAGGTAGGAACAATCATCAACGCTTGTGACGCCGGCAGAGAAGGAGAGCTGATATTCCGCTACGTCATGCAAATGGCAGGAACTGACAAGGTGATTAAACGCATGTGGATGCAATCAATGACCAATAATGCGATCCTCAGCGCTTTCGAATCACTCAGAGACGACCAAGAAATGATTCCACTATCAGAAGCGGCTCTGTGTCGCTCCGAAAGCGATTGGCTTGTAGGCCTTAATGGAACGAGAGCCTTAACTGCATTCAATTCGAGGCATGGAGGATTCAATGTCACAACTGCTGGCAGAGTCCAAACCCCTACCCTGGTAATTTTATCTGAAAGAGAAAGAGAAATAAGAAACTTCACAGCTCAGGATTACTGGGAAGTTCATGGCGAATTTGAAACCATTAACGGCTCCTATAGGGGGCGTTGGTTTCGTGAAGATTTCAAAAAAGATAATAACAACGATCAGTCAAAGTCTGAGAGATTATGGAACCGAGAAGAAGCCGATGAAATTGTCTCTCGCTGCACAGAAAAAACAGGAATCATTGAAGAAAACAAAAAACCTGCAAAGCAAGCGCCACCTCAACTATATGACCTCACTACATTGCAACGAGAGGCCTCAAGTAAGTTTGGATTCAGCGCACGAAACACACTCGCAATCGCTCAGTCGCTTTATGAGAAACACAAGTTGCTAACCTATCCAAGAACCGATTCGAAGTGCCTACCCGAGGATTACATATCTAACATTAAATCAAACATTGAAGGATTTGCTAATGGCATCTCAAGCTCATCACTACATCAGCAAATAATTGACAGCTCTTCCAAAATTATTGCAAATGATTGGGTGAAACCTAACAAACGCATATTCAACGATGCCAAAATTAGTGATCACTTTGCAATAATCCCC
>JABSSR010000263.1 GCA_013213965.1 Verrucomicrobiales bacterium
TGCGGAAAAAGAATTTGAGTGGGGCGAAGAGTATTTTCCAATCATACGACTCAAATGGATTAAAACTGAAGATGGGCATCAGTTCATTGAGATAACTGAAATTGAGCAAAAAACATGGAGGTCCAACCAAAGACAGCCATCCACTGTAACTTCCACTAGATAACACTTAATTAATAAGGCCCGCATTGCGGAGAACCTCATCGCCTCCACTAAGTATATAAACTTCTGCGATTCCAATAGAATCACGAAGTCTATTGGCCACTTTCCGACTAGACGCGCAAGCCTCTGAACCGCAGTAAACAACGAAAGGAAGATCAGATAAGTTCTGAATCTCGGACCAAATCGGTTCTAATAGTGCAAAAAAATCTTCCTGCTCATTTAACAGAAAAGCCCCTTTGACATGCCCCTGTCGATAGTCTGTTCCTTTCCGGGCATCGATCCAGACAACACGCTTACTCTTTTCCCATTCTAGGACTTTGCTTAAAATTACCTCATCAGATCGCAGGTGCCCGGCCACAAGATAAAGGGCAGGACTCTTAGGATGCCACTTATAAATTAATAAGGTGACTCCAAGAGAAAGGAGCGCAATTATCGCTAGCTGCTTAATAGTTGTCACTATCTTCTTTTTCTAGCGATACTAAAGAATGCAAGTTTGCGGGCGTGTTTCTTCAATTTTGAATCCGTTTCAATCTTGATCATTCCAAGCATCGGCCTTGATGTTGCCTGAGGTTTTAATTTAATTTCATATTCTCTTCCCTCTTTCTTCTTTACCACAGAAACATCAAAACCTTCTCTGGTACAAGTAACATTCGTTATTTTGATTGGATCCACATAGGGAACTTTAAATGTGAAAACCTTTTCGACAGGCTCTTCTCCAACGTTCCATTTGATAAGTTCCGGCTCAATCGTAACGACATCCGGTATCGTTAGAATGGCTAATAAAGAATCTCTAACCTCCTTCTTGCCCTCATCCTGACTGATAATAGTCATCGATTTACGTTGAATTCCAGTGAAGCTACCTATTGAGAAAATTGCCTTGAGATACCCCTCTTCTCCAGGACTATAGGATTCTTTGTCAGTTGTGGCACTTAAACAAGAACAGGTAAGATTTACATCAATGACAGACACTGACTCCTTCCCAACATTTTTAAAAGGAAACACAAAGGACACCACTTCATCAGATGGCTTTGATTTAATTTCAATTTCTTTATTGCCGAATTTAAGCTCAGCAAAAGCCATTAAAGGCATAAAAAACAAAAGTGAAATCAGGGTGAAATAATGACGCATAACAATATTTTTATTATGATTAATCTAACTCCGGTTTACAAGATTCAGATAACTAAGTTCCCGTACCGGGAAACCACACATAGAGCATAAGATAAACGAGAACACCCGTAACCGAAACATAAATCCAGACCGGATACGTCCACTTCGCAAGTCTCTTATGTTTTTCAAACTTTCTGCGAATGGCTGGAATAACAGTAAGAATAATCAGAGGCAAGGACAATGCCGCGAGTGGAATATGTGTGAAAAGAATAATGAAATATAAGATCTTAGACCATCCTTCGTGAGTGAATTTAGTAGTTGGGTTCGAATAGTGGTAAATCAGATAACAGGTCAGAAACGCAGCAGAAACAATTAATGCTGTAATCATGCAAGCCGCATGTGCTCTTTTGTTCCCTCTTTTAATGAGAATAATCCCA
>JABSSR010000264.1 GCA_013213965.1 Verrucomicrobiales bacterium
CAAGAAGACAATGGCGAATCGATAGGAGCGGCCAATAATCAGTTCGTATATCATGATGCCGAGAACGGTGCCCCTAATTTATTATTTAAGAATGAGACGAAGGAAGTTGGTAAATTTTCCTTTGTAAATACAACTGAAGAAGTGGGCCTAAATAGTAATAACCATCGATGGAGTTTCGCAGCTTCCTCGGAGGACTTTGATAATGATGGGGACCAGGACCTCTACGTAGCTAATGATTACGGTAGAAATAATCTTTACAGAAATGATGGCGGGAAATTCACAGACATTGCTGCAAATACAAACACTGAGGACAGCGCTTCCGGAATGTCCGTGACTTGGGCAGACTATGACAGGGACGGAAGAATGGACCTCTATGTGTCCAATATGTTTTCCGCAGCCGGCAATAGAATCACTGAACAGCAACAATTTAAGTCAAAAACTAATAATAAGATCAGAGACCGTTTCCGCCGCTTTGCCAGAGGTAATACTTTGCTGCGTAATATTGGATCCTCATTCGAAGATAATAGTATGAGCGCTGGCGTTAACATGGGACGTTGGGCATGGGGATCTAATTTCGTTGATTTGAATAATGATTCCTTAGCAGACCTGGTCGTTGCCAATGGTTATCTGACCTCAAAAGAAGAGACTGGGGACTTGTGAAGTTTCTTTTGGCGACAGGTCGTGTCGCAAACCATTGATTCCGAGGACACTGATTACACACAAAAAAAATAAAACCGCCAAAGAGAATTATCCGAAATGATGGATGCCGGACGATCATTCAGCGGAAATGAAAGGAACTGCTGTTTCCTTAACATCGGTGATGGAGCATTTGCCGACATTTCCGCAATAAGCGGTCTGGACTATCCTGACGATGGAAGAGCCATCGCCACAACTGACTGGGATAATGATGGGGACCTGGACTTATGGATATCAAATCGGAACGGTCCACGTCTCAGGCTCATGCGTAATGATACTGGTAATGGTAACCGTTTCATTTCATTCCTATTAAAAGGTAACGGGATTTCATCTAACAAAGACGCGATCGGTGCAAGGATTGAAATATCAGCAAACGAAGAAAAGGGAAATCCAACACTGATTCAAACGGTCAGAGCCGGTCAAGGATTCCTCTCCCAGTCCAGCAAATGCATTCACTTTGGACTGGGCCCGACAACGGCTACAATTAACATGCAAATTCGCTGGCCAGACGGATCAATTGATAGTTTTCAGAAAATTTCAACCAACAAACGTTACGTGATCGACCAGCAAAATCCAAAACCAGTAGAAATGCGTTCAAGAAATGAACCTATCGAGCTCTCTCCATCAGCTGCCCAAAGAAACGAACCCCAAAGCACCGCCAGGACCCCCGCAATCACGCTATTCAAAGCTCCAAACTTCACCTTCCAAACCAAGGAAGGAAAAAGAATAATATTACCTCAAGGAAAGCCTCTACTCATCAACCTCTGGGCAACTTGGTGCGCTCCATGCATTAAAGAACTCGCAGACTTAAGTGATCACGAGGAGCTATTACGCAAATCAGGCATCGATGTAATAGCCATTAACGTGGATCAATTAAGTAGCACTGATATAAATCCTGAAAAAATTTCTGAAGTGCTGAAGAAATTAAAATTCCCTTTCCTTGCACGTAATGCAACTGAACCCATGATCGATCTCCTGCAAAGACTTCATGACCAGCTCATTGGCCTCAACGAACCTTTGCCTATACCTTCAAGTTTCCTCATCGATGCTAGCGGAAATCTCTCAGTGATCTATAAGGGCCCATTAGAGGTGGACCAATTAATTGCAGACAAAGACCACTCCACAGGAACCCTCAATGAAAGAATTATCCGTTCAGCCCAAATTAAAGGGACGACCATCAAACACCCTAAGTCCATGCAACGTTCATCGGCTCACGAGGCGTCCATTCATTCGAGGCATGGACGTAACTGGTTAATGGCAGGAAACATGGAAGGATCCATCTACCATTACAGTATGGCTCATGGACTTGATCCCCAATCTCAAACAATCTCTTCAAATCTGGCTCTGAGTCATTTCAATATGGCAGCTCAACTCAATTCAAAAACCAATCAAATTGCAGCCATCTTTCATTACCGCTCCGGTTTAAAATACCAACCCAAGAATCAGGCCGCCAGAAACAATCTGGCCTGGATCCTTGCCACTTCCTCAGAAGAACAGATTCGGAATCCAAAGGAAGCTCTGAAAATGGCCACCCTATTAAATCAAGAAACTGACAAAAAAATACCTCAGGTCCTGGATACTTTGGCCGCATCTCAAGCCGCAAACGGAGAATTTCAAATGGCGGTAAATACTATCAAGAATGCTATTTCTTTTTTGAAAGTAAAACCTGATGCCAATTTGCTAAAGTCCCTCCAATATCGTCTGAGCTTATATAGCGAACAGAAAATTTTCACCGATAGTGGATCCAAAAGAACAGAAAAATAAGAATTATTGATTATTTTTGGGGGAAGTTAACCATCATTACAATATTGTCCTTTATTGGCTCAGATGTTGACTCTTATCCTATTTTTACCGATATTCTATGAAATACAGTTAATAAAAATTATCACCTCATTTCCGATTCATAGTTTAAGACTTCAGGCTGAAACCTTAAACCCCACAACTAACCCTCAATTGATTATGTTAAAGAAAAACCTAGGGCAATTCCTTTCAATGGTTGCCGCAATATTCATTCTATCTGTTTCTGCTCAGTCAGAAGAAGTTTACACTCAAAACTTTGATGATTTCGATGATGGCGAAATTGAATTGGGTGATGGCAGTATAATCGCTGGTGCAGCTGCTTCCATTCAGGGTGGACGTTTGCAACTAACCATTGATGGTCAGGGCCTCGGCTTTTCCAGCTTTTCCATTCCTCCAATGGAGGATTCATCTAAAGGCTTCAGGATGACTTTTGACTATGAAATGTATGACAGTGTCGGAGCAAATGATCCGGCTGACGGCTTTTCTATAAACTACGGAGGCGCAGCCATGGGAGAACTCGGAAGTGCTGAGGAAGGCATGAACGGCAAAGGCGTTCTGGAAAATCTTTCTTTTGAAGTTGATACATGGAGGAACGGTGACGTTGAACAGGGGGGC
>JABSSR010000265.1 GCA_013213965.1 Verrucomicrobiales bacterium
ACTTATTAATCTATGAGCAATTATCTCAATTACATATTCCTTATCCTTCTCAACATTAAAATAAAACCAAGACTTTTTACCTGAATAAAATCGCCCGCTCAGATCAGATGGAAAAGGGATTTCCTGTGCATCCGCTGGAGAAGAATTTGAGCCCCTATCTATTACTGGCGAGAAATTAGATCGCGCTATGAATACGGAGTTGGAAATGTTATTTCCTTCACCTAGGGCATAATGAAAACCTTTAACCCCTGCCCCTGCGGGTTTCATTGGCATTGTTTTTCTTCTCTCCATTTCTTCCGGAACATCAATGTTAATTTCTATCCTCTCAAGACCGTCCTCACCGGAAGGAACTCCACCCGGAAGATTTCTGCCAAAAACTTGGAAAGACTGAGCCTTTCCTGGCTGTGCAGAAAGGGGTAAAACAAAATCTATTTGAGGACCTTGCCTAAATTGAATCCTATAATTATAACCATCACCTCCACGGGCAAGGAAATCGGAAACTCTTAAATAATATTCCCCTTCAGAAGTTGAAGTGAATCCAATCAAAGGATCCCCGCCAATCGATTCTCTTGACCTCGCCACTTCAAACCCAGACGGGTCAGTCAGGACCAACAATGTATCTGCCCTAGAATCAATTCTCTCAGCAAAACAATCAATAAAGTAACGACCACCATTCTTAACAGAAAATTTGTAATAATGTGCTTTACCCTGTTCAGTCACTCCATTCATCACTACATTATCTGCAAGAAGTGCCGCCTTAGCTCTATCCGACGCTTCTTTAGGGGTAATCTTTTCTTCCCTTTGACTCACGGCAAAGCTAATGGGTGAAGTCGTTCCATCCTTACCTCCAAACCTCAAATCATAACTACCAGAACTCACTGTTCCTGCAACATTAACCTTAAAGATCCCTTTCCCCAAAGATTCTCCAGTAATGCCTGGAGAATTAAAAAATAGCTGCCCATCATCAGTCAAATCAGCCCCCTTCAAAGTAATATCTACAGAACCACCCGCCTTACAACCCATGGGAAAAATTGAATCTAGACGCGGAGCAGGAAGTTGCGCCTCAACCAAAGTGCCAAATATAAAAGTTAGGAACAACCCCGAAATTATGTAACAAGACCCTCGCATAACAATATTAAAAAAATGCAAAGTTTAATGATTGAACAAAAATTCTTTTGTATTCAAAAGTGCCCAAACAAGATCCTCGTAGGCCATTTTATTTGCTTCATTAATTTTCCCTGCATCCTCTTTAGCCTGCTGAGTCTTTTTATTAATGTACTCAATGGCCGTTTTCATCTCATCATCTTTAGGCTCACGAGAAAATGCTCTCTTATACAACTCAACAATCTTTTCCTCATTAGCCCTGTCCGCTTGAGACGAAAGCTTGTCGGCACTTCCTCCTGATCCAGCTAACTTGTCCTGAATATTTTTCGAATTCAGTAGATGCAACGTCTGCGCCAAACTGGCACCCTGCGCTCTTTCACATTCGCATGCACTGTCCATTTCTGGACGACCAAAAACCGTAAGAAAGTACGAGCTCGAATTATAACTATCATCAGGCAAAGCAACGGCTCTAGTTCCTGCTAATTGTCCCGAAAAGGCTGTCGAGGATCCTGTAATTCCATCTATCGAATCCAACAGTACTTCAGCAGTTAAACGTTTCGGAAAATATCGAGA
>JABSSR010000266.1 GCA_013213965.1 Verrucomicrobiales bacterium
AGTTCGCTATCATAATGGCCCGATCATGTCCTTCATGGGAAAAGATGGTCTGGGTCCATTCAGGAAACTGGCCACTTTCCGCAGTGAAGTTTCGAAATATAAACCTCAACAAGGGACCATGGTTAATTCACCTGCCATCATTGCAGGCGAATTCGGTCAGGGCCGGGTCCTCTGTATTAGTCCACACCCTGAATCAGATTCAAAATTATACATACTTCTACAAAATGCAGCTCGTTGGGTAGCAGATTGATACGTGGGTTCGATTCCCAATCACCCGCTCCACCTTCATTTTATTCCAGAAAACAGTACTTTCATCATGCAGCCGCAGCCTTGAGTGCCTTCTGGATGAGTGCCTTCGTTTTTAATGAACCTTCAATCGGGTCCACTCGGTGACCTTCGAATTCGATGGAGATCACCCCAGAGTATGAGGACTCATAGATGATTTTGATCATCTTGTAATAGTCGGTGTTTGTCTCGTTACCTTTATCATCGAACTTCAACGCCTTGGCACACACAGCCGGAGCATAAGGGAGACTCTTAGTCACCCCATCATATCGATTGTAACGACCGAAGTTATTAAAGTCCGGCAAGAGTCCTGCGTTGGGTTTATTTATTTTCTTCATCGCAGCCAAGAGCCAATCTGGGTCCTGTGAGTTGCCTCCGTGAGGCTCTATCACAATCTTTACTCCGGTCCCTTTAGCATAATCACATAAAGCACCCATCCCCTTGGCAGCATTTTCAAGATTCTCATCACGATTGCCTCCGGAGCGGCAGTTAACTCGAATAGCCTTACAACCTAATTGTGCAGCGCAATCCACCCAGCCTTTGTGTTCATCAACTGCTTGCGTACGCGCTTTGGCATCCTTTGAGTCCAGCTGATTCTTGGCATCAACCAAAATCAGCACATTCTTCATACCTTCTCCAGTAGTCCGTTTAACCAATTCACCAACATATTTTTTGTCAGTGTGTTTTTCCTTAAAGGGCCTATTCCAGTATTCGATATGGGTAATGCCCAGTTTATCCTTCGCTAGAGCCGGATAATCCAAATGATCCAGTTTTCCCGAACCAATCCATCGATGAAAGGTATATTCCTGAATACCAATCTGAAAACGGTTTGGATCATTTTTATCTTTTGCAAGAAGCGTTGGAGCAAACGAAATGATCGGAGTAGCCAAAGCGGTACCACCAAGAAATGAACGTCTGGAAAGTGATTTCATGGGCTCAATAATATCGCCCACAATGCAAAAGGGAAGCTAGTTCTTAGAAAACACCTCGCTCAAGACCACCGCTTCAATGAGGTCATGCAACCCTTTGTTGTCCTTTCTCATTTCCTTTAGAATGTCATCAATATGCGGGCGATCAAGGGCGATCAACTCCCTACCTAATGCGTAGGTCAAAAACCTTTCAGTCAAATTACGGGTAAACTGCGCATAACATCGACCGAAGGCATCTCAATACTACTGTTCTCCTAAATTCCCCTTAGAAAGACTGAGATTCACAGAACCGAAGAATCCCACACACCAACATCACTGAGACATAGGGAGAACATTGGGAGAATTGGGTCTCACAGGGTTTTCTGAGTGATGAATGTGATAGCTGTATTTCCCCTGAAAACGGGGGATTTGATGTTCGTTGGGTTCGATTCCCAAAACACATCTCACTCTTTCCCACACTATCCCAATGGAATCTGTGAGTTCCTGGAATTCCTATGATTGGTTTCAGAGATGACTCAGAGAATTAGTCGTGGAGACAACTGTGTAATCTGTGTCGAGATATGTGAGATCTCCCGGAAGACTTGGGTCTCATCGTGATTGATGATTTGCCTGTGACGATCGGGTGGGTGAAGAGGAGAGAAAGGAGTTATTTGATTTTTTTGTAAGTAAATTGGGTTCCCATTTTTACTCACCATAGCTTAGCAGGGTACCATCTGAGCAACTGATATAGAGTCGTTTATTGCTAGCTGAAAGCCCCATATAAACGGGCTCTGATGGCAACTGAAACGATCCAATTTTCGAACCATCTTTCTGTGATAAAAGAATGACATGCGGTTTGCCATCCTGCTTACCAGTTGCAACAATCATATTGTTAACCAGTATGAGGTTGCTAAGCATTCCAACGAACTGATTTTCAGTTGTACTCATTTTCCATTCATAAGTTCCCGCTGCCTCAAGATTGTTGCTGTTCGCTTGGCCTTTGCTCATATAAACTGCCAAAGTACTATCCTTTTGAGAAGAAGCGGCAATGTGAAGACCTTCTATTAAGAGCTTACCTTTCTTGAAGGTTCGATCTGATATATCTTTGCGTCTCGACAGATCCATATATAGCCATGATGGGTCCAGCAGATCAACTTTTCCCGGAACTACAGTCCCTTGAAAATGTTTGTCCTTTTTCTTTTCAGCAACAATAATTTCACCATTGTCAATATTGAGTCTCGATCCCATAGCCGAAACACCCTTGTCATCTCCAGACAAGACACCCGCAATTCCCAATCTTCCCTCAACAGTTTTTTTCCAAAGTTGCTTTCCAGTAAGAGGATCGACAGCAAATGCTGTGACTCCGCCATCGGCTCCTTTCGCCCGTCCAGAAAGAAACAGAGCTTTATCATCTGCAATTAACACACCTCCCTCTACAGGCCAAGACGATTCCAACTGACCATAGGCCATGATCAGTTCTGGACTTCTTGCTGCACGCATACGCCAACGCAACGAACCGTCTGAAACATGCAGACAATGGACAACCCCAGCATGGTCGCCAAAAAGGCATAGACCCTTATACAGTGTCGGAGGCACAGTAACACGCCCCTCGGCTGTATAGCTCCAAACAATATCACCACTGGTTTGATCCACTGCAACAACTTGATGTGTGTTCACAATGCCCAGATAAAGACGTTTTTCATCTGCGACTGCCTGCGTGAGTGATGCCCCTACTCGAAGTGCCCACTCACGTGTGCTGATTTTGTCATCTGTTTTAATCAATTGTTTTTTCCAAAGCTGGCGCATCTTTAGCGGTAGATCTGTAGAAGACATGCTGGTTCTGTTGCTATTTCCCATAAAGGTTGGCCATGGGGCCTTGTAGTTCTTATCCACCTTCTGCTTATTAGGGCTGACAACTAGATCGGTTTTGTAATCATCCGTCGGTACTGTGTGGCCTCCTCGTAGTGCTATCCGGCCTCTTACCGTCTGAGAAAAACAGCCACATGCGTGGGGAATTGTGTAATGAAGTTCATTGGCAGGTATCATTCCTGTTGCACATCCACCACGGGAGAAAGTGATGGAGCTCTCTGTGGCAGCCGTCTTTTTGTTAAAAAAACTTGCCCTACGCGACGCTACTAGATGATTCCCTGACAAAATGGCACCTTGGCACCCATTCTTAGATTTTGCTACTCCCGATCTGAACTCTCGAATAATCTTGCCTGTTTCTGGTGAAAAAATATCCCAGTCATAACGCCCCACTCGCATCCAAATACCTTCGTCGGTCAAGTATTGCCCACTTTGCTGCAAGTTTGTGAATCGCGGAATATATTCACTGCCCTTCTCCCAAAGAAGGCGCCCATCCTTACTGGAATAAACTTCCAACTTTTTTATACTCACAATACCGATCACGCTTTGATCGGCAAAATTAAATGTTCTATAAGAGCTCGCTTCTGCCATATCCACCTGCCATAACTTCTTGCCATCTTTCAAAGCGAAACTGTGGAGTTTTTCATCTAAATTATTAAGAAGGATGACGCTACCCTTTGTTAAGGCTAATTTAGCAGTAGATGCTCTCCAGCCGGGTTTGTAAACTTCCTGGCCTAGATTTAGATCGAGCTGCCATTGAGCTGCTGATTCATTTACGTCAAATACGCTTAATCCTTTTGAGGTCTGAACAACCAGCATGTTATCAACTACCGCAATTTGCTCAGCCTGATTACAAGAATACTTCCTGACATGTTTACCTGTGGCAGCATCCAATGCAACAGGACAGCCATCCTCCAC
>JABSSR010000267.1 GCA_013213965.1 Verrucomicrobiales bacterium
GGCGGCCAACATATTGAAATAATACAAAATTTCATTAACTCTATACGTGAAGGTGAAGAACTAATATCACCAGCTACGGAAGGAATTAATAGCGTTGAATTGGCAAACGCATCATTACTTTCAGCGTGGGAAGGGAAAACAATTGAATTGCCAATGGATGCCTCTAAATACGCATCAATCCTGAAAGAAAAAGGTGACAATTCAACTTTCCAGAAGAAGAAAATTGACGCTCAATCAATTGCTTCCGCAGATGACTTTGCGAAATCCAATAAAACATGAAACTAACAGGTATTGCTGACGAAGCAGGTGAAACCGTCGACGCTCAAATTGATGCGACCAATGCTTTAGGATGGAAACATATCGAAGCCAGATTTGTCAAAGTCGATGGATTTGAAAAAGGAAGCATCCACGAAATTCCAGAAGAAGCTCTCAAACTAGCTGCTCATAAATTTAAAGAGGCAGGAATCGGAATATGCGGAATAGGATCAACTATTGGGAACTGGGCCCATTCCATTAATGATCCATTCGAAATCACTGAAGGAGAAGTGTCTAGATGCATCACTAGAATGAAACTGCTTAATTCAAAAATTGTCAGAATAATGAGTTATGCAATTCTTGAAGACGAATTAGAAAACGATGAACCTGAGCAGTTCCTCGAAGAGAGGGTTAAAAGATTAAAAAAAATAATATTATGTTTCCAAAACGAAGGAATCATACCAGTTCATGAAAATTGCATGAACTACGGCGGCATGAGCATTAAGCACGCGCTTGAATTGCAACGAGAAATTCCTGAAATGAAATGGGTGTTTGATACAGGTAATCCTGTCTTCAATCCTGACCGCTCTGTTCCAAAGCCATATCCTCGTCAGAGCGCATGGGATTTTTATCAAGCACTGAAACCTTATATTTCTCATGTACACATCAAAGATGGCATATGGAATAACGAATCAAAAAAATGCACCTTTACCATGCCCGGAGAGGGTCATGGGGATGTAGAACAAGTACTAGCTGATCTAAAATTGAACGGCTATGAAGGTTATATCTCTATTGAGCCACACATCGAAGCAGTTTTCCATGAGAACTCTAGCGAAGAAATAAATTTAGCAGAAAAAGCCAAACGACAATTTGAAAGTTATGTTGAATACGGCAAAAAACTCGAATCTATGATTGCTGGAATTGACTAGCCATTGTCAGCTAATTATAGACAAAAACACTGCTTCATAAGCCCTTAATTGCTTAATATAATCCTGATCTCATCAGAATTATTTCTCCACCATTGTAAAAGTACGTCAGTATTAAGCAGGTCCTCATTCTTAAATCCTGTCATCTCGCTAAAGGTCATTGCTGCCTCGCGAACAACATCTAAATTCAAATCAGTCTCGACCGCTTTAACTAATGCGTCAGCAGCTTTGCTGTTTCTTTTATCCGCTAACAAATAAGCGGCTCTTACTCGGTTATCTACTTTCGCTTCAGCACTATCCAATAATTCAATCAACTGCTCTGTATCCAATTCCGTCTCATTTTTGAGGCTTTGGTCAGGGAACAGTTGGCCTACTGGAATTGTATGCGTTCCTCTCCTTAACCCATTCATGTAAGCAAACTTAACTCTAAGAACCTCCGAAGCTGCACCAGTTTTCAATCTCTCATCTTCACTATCCTCTGAAACTTTCAGTAATTGATCAAGAGATGCTCTATCTGAATTATAAATCGCCGCATCTCCTAAAGTTATGAGTTTATTTCTCTCACGTAAATAGACTAACTCTTTATAAACATCGTTAGCAGAAACCCCCGTTGCCTGAGTAATACTTTTCAACTCATCAGACAAAGAATCGATCCTCTCACCTATGGCACTTAATCTATCTGTGATCTCAGCTTTGTCCTCATATTCTGCCTTTTGGTTAGATTCCAAAACTATCAATAGATCTTCCAGAAGGTCCTTCTTTAAGATCGGTAACAAGAAATATCCTGTAATAAAAACACAAGACAGTGGAACAATTATATTAGATGTTACTCTAGACCATGCACTGTTCTTTCTGGAGGCATTTTTTTTATTCAACGTATTAGGAATAACCTCCTCATCCGAAGTAACCACCTCACTATTAACTTCAGATTCAACACCATTACCCGCAGTAACATTAATGGTTTTCTGTTCACAAATATCAGAACCTGAATCAACCAATGAAGAAATCCTCGCTTTCTCTCTATTTGCTACCGAGCGCTCCAAGCGCTCCAATGCGTCAGCTAGAGGATCTGTTTTTTTGGGATCTTGTAATTGAGGTGACTCCATCATTGAAATACAATCCAACCATAATTAGGGTTAATTGGATTATAATTATCGTTATCGAAAATCAGCTTTGCTTCAACATTTTATCGCTACCCAAATAAATAAAACTAGCTCGATTTTAAAAAACAGCATCAACGTAAGTTAGCATCCTCAGCATTAGTCAATTAACAATATTTTTATCTTATTATGATCATCGATACTCGGGCAATTTCTGAAAATGAATCTTTAGTAATTGAAGGAGAAATCATTGAAGATATTTGGCAATTATTAGAGTCAGACATCTTAAAAATAGCCGAACCTTTAAAATATAAAGTAACCGCATCAATCGTTGCTGAAAACTTATTAGTTAGAGGTGATTTTACAGCCCCTTTCATCTCTCAATGCTCTCATTGCCTAGATACATTCAAATTTTCAGTCAATTTGACTGATCATTCACTACTTTTACCGATTGAAGGGAATCCCACGATAGACTTGACGAATAGCATAAGGGAAGATATCCTCCTCGCCCTTCCAAATTTCCCAAATTGTGAAGAAGGCGAAGAAAATAACAGGAAATGTCCAGCTTCAGGGAAATTTAACACTGAGGATGCTTTTGGAAAAATAAAAACTAAAGAATCACAAAAAACATCCCTCAAGGATTGGGAAGAACTAAATAAATTAAATCTCGATTAACTCATTTTCCATTATGGCAGTCCCAAAAAGTCGCACATCCTTAATGAAATCCCGCATGAGAAGAGGAGCAAATCGTTGGCGGGCCCCAAAATTAAATAAATGTCAACAATGCCAGGAAGTTACCCCTTCTCACATAGTTTGCCCCCGTTGCGGCTACTATCGTAACCGCCAGGTACTGGTTATTGACTCTTTCTAGAAAAAGGCCTGCTTGCAATAAGAAGCATTAAGGTCAACTCTAAGTTTCTCCAGCAGACCTTTCCTTTTGACTCAGTAACCTGCGTCCATTAAGGATTTAAATTATACATCGAGTACTAAATACAGCTCGACATAATTTTCAAAGAATGAGAATAGCACTTGATGCAATGGGAGGCGACAAAGGCCTTGAAGCAAATATCAAAGGGGCCGGCATAGCTCTCGAAACATTACCTTGCATCAAAC
>JABSSR010000268.1 GCA_013213965.1 Verrucomicrobiales bacterium
CTTAACAGATTAATCATCTCGGTGACTCAGGATGATAATCTCACAGTGCCTGATAGGAACTTTAAGCTAAAGGACGCCACTTACCTTGAAGAGCCGACCGATATTATGCTGGCAACGGTCAAGCGTTGGGCAAAAGAAGCCAAGGAAAGCGTAAAGGAACTTGGAAATAACGTGGGGGAAAAAATTGAAAAAATCGGAGAGCAGGTGGAACAACAAAGAAATCGTCTAGAAGAAGCTATAAAGGAAACAAGCAAGAAGACAGAGGATAAAATAAGAGAAATGCTGGATGCCTTACGCAATAAGTAATGCGCCGCATAATTTTGTTTTTAATCGTAGTTTCGTGCTTTCTTTTTGGAAGCGCATCCATACTTCCGATTTTTTCGATTGAGCCAGCTGTCGGCGAATGGACTGCACTAGCTGAAATCCTTTCCCCAGAAGAAATGCAGCCCCAATCCTTCAGCTTATTGAAGGGGGTCCGGTTACTCTGGCAAGAGGACGAACGAATGCTCGCTTGCATCATCGGCTTGTTCTCCTTGCTCTTACCTGTGATTAAATTATCTGTCCTTTGGGCCGAAGCTTTATTTTCAGGAAGTCTTTCAAAAAAATGGATGAGCTTTCTGCAAGCAGTGTCCAGATATGCCATGCTCGAAGTGTTCCTCGTTGCTATGACAGTATTACTATTAAAGCAAATGCCGGGAGGCAGTCGCATCACACTGGAATCTGGATTCTATGCTTTCGGTGTCTCGGTTCTTCTTAGCCTCGTAGTCGCACAGTTTGTGGAAGCAAGAAAAAAACAATCAGAGGCTATTTAATTAGCCCAAAGTAAGTAATCACTTTATTGTTAGGTACAAATAAAAATCACTTGGCGTCACTCATTGTCGAACTCCTTCTGAATTAGCTGATCAGTTAGTCGTTTAATCGCCTCCTGGGCATTAGGAACACAGCCTCCCCATGTTCCGCCCCCAGTACTCTGCAACGCTGCCCATAATTTCACAGAGTCAGGCATGTCAGGATCTTCCCTAAGGTCAGGATGGACTGGACGGGCATTAAAATTATCCTCAGTACCCACATAATTGACTGTTCCTTTACATTTGTCTTTGTGTATCTCTATGCGCACAGGATCACCATCACGGAGTTTTGCTAATGGGCCCCCGGCCAAGGCTTCCGGACCAACGTGTCCAATGCATGGACCTGATGAAAATCCTGAAAATCTGCCATCCGTGATTAAAACATTACGACTGAGCGCAGAAGTATATTTCAAAGCGCTAGTAATCTGAGCGGTCTCCGGCATACCTGCACCAATCGGTCCGCGCCCAACCAGTACAATGACCTCACCGGGAAGCACCCTATCATTTCCAACGGACTTAACTGCAGCAATCGCAGACTCCTCATCCACAAAGACTCGTGCATTCCCCTCATGAAAATAAATACCGTCCTCCA
Organism: Verrucomicrobiales bacterium; assembly: GCA_013213965.1. GTDB lineage: Bacteria > Verrucomicrobiota > Verrucomicrobiia > Verrucomicrobiales > DEV007 > EC70. The sequence goes on from JABSSR010000268.1 coordinate 1,441, forward strand.
AAAATAAATCCGGTGAAATTGAAGTACTCTTAACTACGGCCCCGTCCGGAGCAAGGTTCCCCGTCAAAAAAGCCAGAGTTCGAGCCAGCCCTTTCTCCGACGCTCTTTCTGGTGACATGATAACGTCATCAGGATCGACTCCATCCTTTTTATATAAAATATCACGGAACCTGTTTCGTCGTTCTGAGCCTTCCCAAATCTCAAGATTTTTTCCTACTGAATTGCCAGAAACGGTCAGGCAATTCAGATCAATTAGCCCCAGTTCACGAAGATGCAACATGACCTCTGTCACTCCACCAGCGAGAAACACCTGAACCGTCATGTAATTGTTGGGCCCGTTAGGTAAAACATCAACGATTCGTGGCACGGAACGGTTCACCTGTCCCCAATCATCAACTCCTGGAGTATTGATTCCTGCGGCATGCGCAATTGCGGGTAAATGAATAAGAAGATTCGTGGACCCTCCCATGGCCGCATGAACTGCCATCGCATTACGGACAGATCCTTCGGTTATTATCTGATCCAATGCAATATTCTCCCTCATCATTTTCATAAGAGCACGGGAGGACGCTCTTCCCATCTCAAGCCATACCTTCTCACCCGAAGGCGCCAACGCAGAATGAGGCAGCGCAATTCCCAGCCCCTCGGCAACGGCCTGAGAAGTGGCTGCGGTTCCAAAAAATTGGCATCCTCCCCCGGCACTAGCACAGGCAGCGCAACCGGCCTCGGCCGCCTCCTTGAGTGAAATATCGCCGTGCGAAAATCGAGAACCTATCGACTGCACAGTACCCGCGTCCTCTCCCCGGTCAGGCGGTAATGTCACTCCTCCGGGAACCAATATTCCAGGAATATTCTTTGACTCCGCAAGCGCCATCATCATCGCCGGCAAACCCTTGTCACAAGTGGCAATGCCCATTATTCCCTTAGCCGTAGGTAATGATCTAGCTAACCGACCTAACACTTCAGCTGCACTGTTCCTATAGGCCAAACTATCCATCATTCCTTTTGTTCCCTGTGTCCTTCCATCACAAGGATCTGAACAATGCCCCGCAAAAGGTACCCACCCATTACTCTTAAACTCTTCAGCCGATTCCCGAGCAATGAGGCCCACTTCCCAATGGCCTGTATGGTATCCAAGGGCAACGGGCTGGCCATCCTCTGCACGAATGCCTCCTGCCGTTGTTAATATAAGAACCTGATCAGATGTTATCAGGTCCGAACGCCATCCCATTCCCACATTATGAGACCACCCAAAAAGGTCACCACTGGGTAAATTCTTGAGCATCTCCTCCGTGAAAGGCAATGCCCCTTCACGGGCAGGAACTTTCGTCCTGACCTCATATGCCTCATCGCTTAAATCGAAAAAATTATCCAGATAATTAGCCACTCTTAAGTTCTTTCATTCAAAAGCTTCTAAATCCAGCCAAAAAACCTTGAAAGGTTGGCTCCTTTCCAGCAACCTAGCTTCCCCTAATATATTAACAATAATTCTTCACACCAATATAAAAAAATGGCACGTCCAGTTACACTATTCACAGGCCAGTGGGCCGATCTAGACACCGATACAATCTGCAGCAAAGCCAAGTCCTTCGGCTATGATGGGGTCGAACTCGGCTGCTGGGGAGATCACTTTGAAGTCGACAAAGCAGACGCAGAATACTGTAAGACCAAGCGCGAAACACTGGCCAGTCACGGATTAGCATGTTATTCAATTTCAACTCACCTAGTTGGACAGGCTGTATGTGACAACATTGACGAACGTCATCAGCAAATTCTGCCAGATTATATTTATGGTGACGGTGATCCTGAAGGAGTACGGCAACGTGCTGCTGAAGAGCTAATAAAAACAGCTCACGCCGCCAAGGAGTTTGGAGTGAAGGTTATTAATGGCTTCACTGGTTCTTCAATATGGCACCTAGTATATTCATTCCCCCCAATCCTTCCGGGACAGATCGATGACGGTTATGAAGATTTTGCTAAGAGATGGAAACCTATCCTGGATGAATTTGTTAAATGCGATGTTAAGTTTGGACTCGAAGTTCATCCTACCGAGATCGCTTTTGATATAGCCTCAGCACAACGTGCAATTGATGCGCTGGACGGGCATCCCGCATTCGGATTCAATTACGATCCATCACACTTTGGCTATCAGGGAGTCGACTATGTGGAATTCATATATCGGTTTGCTGATCGAATCAATCACGTTCACATGAAGGATGTTAGCTGGTCCAGTACTCCGAAAGATGCCGGAGTCTTCGGCGGGCACGTGGACTTCCACAACCCTTCAAGGTATTGGGACTTCAAGTCTGTCGGCCGGGGTAACATTGACTTTGAGAAAATCATAAGAGCGTTAAATGACATCAAGTATACGGGCCCCCTTAGTGTTGAGTGGGAAGACGGTGCTATGGACCGCGAGTTCGGAGCAACAGAAAGTTGTCAATATGTCAAGGACATCGATTTCCCATCGAGCAACATCGTCTTTGATGCCCAATTTGCTGAAAACTCGGAAGATTAAAGCTCCTCCTTATCTTTCGTCCCATCAACCAAAATAAATAAATCATCCCGTGATACGGGCATTGGTTTTTTATACACATACCTAATGAAAATGAGATTTCTTTTACTTGTAATCTGTATCCCATCCATGGCATCTGCCAAATTAGATCTACCGAAGATCTTCGGAAACAACATGGTAATTCAGAGGGACGAACCAATCCATGTTTGGGGGAACGCCACTCCGGAAAAAAATGTAAGGGTCATTCTAGGAAAACGAGACCTTACCACAAAAGCGAACAAAAAAGGGAAATGGTCACTTGAGCTTGATCCATTACAAGGATCAGTACAGGCAAAGTCACTGACCATAAGATCAGAGAATAAAACCATTGAATTTGATAACATCCTAATCGGTGATGTGTGGTTACTCGGTGGACAAAGCAATATGGAAGACGCTCTCGA
>JABSSR010000269.1 GCA_013213965.1 Verrucomicrobiales bacterium
AGCTTTGCCCTCGGTCGGTAAAGCCATTACCGATGCAGACCATGTTCCATCATCGAGCTTGTTAAGTGAACGAGTTTTTGAATTTGTTTTAACTTTAACTTCCGAGATTTCATTCATTCTGATTTTTTATTTTCCTGAGAATTATTATTGATTTCTGAATGCCCAGAGATGCCTATCTGAACGAAAATAGATTGAGGATTTATCAACTGCGGGCGTTACAAAAACTGGTTCTCCGATATCATATTCATGGATCTGAGAAAATGTTTCACCTGGTTTAACGATTGATACTTGTCCACGCTCAGAAACTAAATAGAGGTGCTTATTTGCTACTATGGGTGAAGCGCTGTATTGTCCTGAACCGCTCACTCTTTCTCTGTAAAGCTGTTTCCCCGACTCGGCGTCGACTGCCGCGAATATCCCTCCATTTCGGACAAGGTAGATTTTGTTCTCATAAAATAAAGGAGATGGTATTTCAGGGATGCTACGATTTAGTTCCCAACTAACATGACTCTCCTCTACATTGCCCGTTCCGCCAGAGCGGATGGCGAGGAGTAGGGGTCTCCCACGTTTGAATTTCATGTGATTAACGAATTCATCTCTGGTCCAGGAATTGTCTCTGTTTGCATCTACCCATCTCAATATCCCATCGATTCTTTCTTTGCGGCGGTTAGGTTCTTTAGGTAATGGAATACCAAAACCGGGATGACCAAGAGGCAGTTCGGGTCTTAATGGATAAGTAAAATCACCGATCATTTCTGTTCTGCTGACTTTCCCATCATCGTTAGCATCAAATTTTAACAGAGCTTTCCAAAAAGGAGCAGGATCAATTTGCTTGTCTGCACCACCTCCTAATTGTGCAGATGATATGTAAACGTGCCCGTTGCCTATAACTGGAACAGCAATTGTTTCACGTGAAAAACCTCCGACGAACCACTTTTCAGTTCCTGTTGCAGGATCATAACTACGGACTCTTTCGTTGCCCAGAACAATAAGCTCATCATTCTTTCCGTTGTTCCATATTGTTGGCGTGGACCATCCGCTGCGATGATGTGGTCGAGATATTTCCCACCGTTGTTTACCATTATCTTTATCGAAGGCAATTATTTTAGACTGACTTAGTCTGCTTTTCGGTAAATTTTCGTCATTGTCAATTACTAGTATAAGAGTCTTTTTATAACCGATAGGTGAAGTTGACATACCGTAACGACTCTTTGGCGTGGGTATTGGAATTTCCCATTTTTTCGTCCCGTTATGATCATAACAGAGCAGACCGTATGATCCGAAATAAACATATATTTGTTCACTGTCTACGAGTGGCGTTGATGTGGCGGGACTACTCGTTGCATGCACTTTTTCAATTGGCGCTTCTGGCGCTATTTTTTCCCAGAGGATTTTTCCGCTTTGAATATCGAAACAGAGAGTGAGAAGTTTATTTTGTCTTATGCCTGTCAGAAAAATTCTTTTTCCGAAGATGACTGGTGAAGATAAGCCTTCAGGAATTTTTGTTTTCCAAGCAATATTTTCATTATTAATTTTAATCGGTGGATTAAAATTTTTGGTTGCGACACCCGATCCATTGGGTCCTCGAAATTGATTCCAATGCTCTGCCTCTAATTTTTCAATAGAAGCGAAACAGAGAAAAAACAAGAATGGTAAGACTAGGGTTTTCATATTATCTCGGTTCTTCATTCATATATTAATAATTAATGGAATCTTAAACTTAATCGGTAACCATCGAAGTGGCCAGTTCCTTCATATGATGTATTATATATAATGTCTGAACCTCAACTCGGTTGTTACAACACTTTGCGTGTTATTGCGAATCATGAAGCTGGACTATTACTTGATGGTGAGGAATCCTTCGGATCTATACTTTTGCCGAAACGTTACGTAACGGAAGGGATTCGTGTGGGTGATGTAGTTAGAATATTTCTTTATTTGGATTCAGAAGATAGACCCATTGCAACTACTGAATGCCCATATGCAGTTGTTGGTGAATTCGCATTTCTTGAGGTGATTGATTCTACTCGGGCAGGTTCTTTTTTGGATTGGGGGCTGCCTAAGGATTTGCTTCTTCCTTTTGGTGAACAGCCAAAAAGATTGAGAGTTGGTCAATCAACAGTGGTTTATATTTATGTTGATAAGATTAGCGATAGAATTGTTGCGTCTGCAAAATTAAAAAAACATGTTTCCGACACTGTTCCTGTGGGTGTTCGTGGAGGAAATCAGGTCTCAATTATGTTAGTGGAAAAGACTGATATAGGTATTCGGGCAATTGTTAATGATAATTTTTGGGGAATGATCAAAGATGCAGAGACTAATGCATTGCCCTCAATAGGATCTAAGGTTCAAGGATATGTGAGTCGAGTCCGTTCTGATGGTTTTATTGATTTGAGTTTGGAGCCGCCGGGATATTCAAAGATCTCTTCCGCTGTAGAGAAACTTTATGATTATCTTAATTCTACAGATGAAGGTTTCCTTCCTGTACATGATAAGAGCTCCCCCGATGAGATTAAATCATTACTGGGAATGAGTAAGAAAGTATTCAAGCAAGCCGTCGGTAATCTTTACAGAGATAAGAAAATTACCATTGAGGATAATGGTATCTATCTTTGCGATTAAGATTTTCTACTAATCATTATTTAAAATCTGAGACAATACGTAAGGCAGGATTCCACCGGCCCTGTAGTATTCTATTTCGACTGGTGTGTCTAGCCGAACAATTACGGGGAAATCATTTTCGGTGCCGTCGGATTTGGTGACGGATAGTGTGATTTCATGTCTTGGATGAATGTTGTTATTCAAGCCTTTAATAGAGAAAGTTACGTCATGGCATGCTGTAATAGTATCATAATCAGTAACGTTTTTGAAATTTAGAGGAAGGACTCCCATGCCAATCAAATTGCTTCTATGAATTCTCTCAAAGCTCTTTGTAAGCACCGCCTGAACTCCAAGTAAACGAGTTCCCTTTGCTGCCCAGTCACGGCTAGAACCCATACCATAATCTTCACCGCCAATGACGATGAGCGAAGTTCCTTCCTTGGAGTATGCCATTGCAGCCTCAAAAATATGTGTAGGCACTCCTGACTCAGTTGATTTTGGATGGTTCAGTTTATTAACTGCAGATTCTCCGAAATAAGTAGTGTATCCTCCTTCTGTTCCAGGAACCATGAGGTTCTTTATCCGAACATTGCCGAAGGTTCCTCTTGTCATGATACGGTCATTGCCCCTACGGGAGCCGAAGCTGTTAAAATTAGCCTTATTTACACCATTTTCGATAAGATATTTACCTGCCGGACTATCTTCCGTGATTGCTCCTGCGGGGCTAATATGATCAGTAGTTACTGAATCACCAAATATTCCAAGCGGTCGAGCAGAATTGATATCAGTAATATTATTTAATTGTCCGGTGTATCCATCAAAGAACGGTGGGAGCTGAATGTAAGTGCTTTCTTTGTCCCATTCGTAAGTGGCTCCATCCTTGCCTGGGATCTGTCCCCATTTCGGATTAGCCGAATTAAAGTCACCATATAACTTTGAGTAAGAATCAGGATTTAAAGCGGTAGAAATTATTGATTTGATCTCTTCTTGCCTTGGCCAAAGGTCTTCTAAAAATACAGGCTTACCTTCTTGGTCAGTGCCGAGGGGATCCTTGGTTAAGTCTAGATCGACTCTGCCTGCCAAAGCATATGCTACGACAAGCGGTGGGCTCATTAAGAAGTTGGCTTTAATGGCACCATGAATACGTGCTTCAAAATTACGGTTTCCAGAAAGAACACTTGCACAGACCAGATCCCCCTCCTTTATGGCTTCATCTATTTTCGGGTGTAGAGGGCCCGCGTTTCCAATGCATGTAGTGCATCCGTATCCAACGGTTTGGAAGCCGAGTTCATCTAGCTCTTTTTGTAGTCCGGTTTCTTCTAGGTATTCTGTCACTACCCTTGATCCTGGTCCCAGGGATGATTTCACGTAAGGCGCAACTTTGAGACCTTTTTCATTGGCTCGTTTTGCTACTAATCCAGCCGCTAGCATTACACTTGGATTACTAGTATTTGTGCAGCTTGTAATGGCAGCAATGAGTATTGATCCGTGAGTGATTTCGGTGTGAGTATCAATTGCTGTTATTGATTCGCCTTCAATGAGAGGGTTATCGAATTCTCCTGCAGGTGTTTCCAGATGGATACTTACTTTGGTGTTACGTTTCCCTTCATTGAGGCCAAAGCCTCCCTCTGAAACTGAAAGGGTGAATAACTGATTAAATTTATTTTCCAACGCCGGTACGTCTATTAGATCCTGTGGCCTTTTAGGTCCTGATACGGCTGGAACCACAGTTCCAATGTCTAATTCTAATTCCTCAGTATAATCTATTTCACCTTTATTTGGGATGCCGAACAGTTCTTGTAATTGATAATAATTTTTAATTGTTTCGCATAGAGAATTGCTCCGTCCTGTTCCTCGTAAATAATTAATGGTTTCCTCATCAACTGCAAAGAAGCCCATCGTTGCTCCGTATTCTGGAGCCATATTTGCGATAGTTGCTCTGTCTGGTAGTGAAAGATCCGCAGCTCCCTGACCAAAGAACTCAACAAATTTTCCTACGACTCCGTGCTCTCTTAGCATCTGTGTTATTTTCAGAGTTAAGTCTGTTGCGGTCACTCCTTTCTTTAATGATCCCTGCAAATGAACTCCGACCACCTCTGGAACTAGGAATGTAATTGGTTGCCCTAACATCCCAGCTTCAGCCTCTATTCCCCCGACCCCCCATCCGACTACCCCGACCCC
>JABSSR010000027.1 GCA_013213965.1 Verrucomicrobiales bacterium
TACTTGGACTTTCTTCCTGCAATGCGAAACTTCGAGGTAATGGCTGAGAACAGAGACCAGTCAATCTGGGCAATTGCCAAAGGTGAAAAAAATAACACATCAATTGATGATTCGGCTGTTCCTAAAATGCCTGAAACTACTCAGGGCAGGGGTGGAAACAAATGGATGAAAGCATCAGAAGAACTTAAGTCCTTTACAATAGATCCTAGATTTGAAGTAAACTGCTTTGCTTCTGAAGAAGACTTTCCTGACATTGCCTGCCCTATACAAATTCGATGGGACTCTGAGGGGCGATTATGGGTCGCCTGTTCAACAACCTATCCACACGTTTATCCGGGACAGGAACCCAATGATAAGATTGTCATACTTGAAGACACTGATGGAAACGGAAAAGCTGATAAATCAACAGTGTGGGCTAATGATTTACACATACCTTTGAGTTTCGAATTCGGTAATGGTGGCGTTTTCGTATCAGAAGAACCTGATTTTTCTTTTCTTAAAGACACTAATGGTGATGGGAAAGCTGATTTAAGGTTGCGAACACTAACTGGATTCGGATGCGAAGACTCTCATCACGCTCTGCATGATTTTGTATGGACTCCTGATGGAGACCTAATTTTTAGAGACTCTATATTTTTAAATTCACAAATAGAGACAGCTTACGGACCCATAAGAGTCAAGAACTCTGGATGGTTCTCTTATCGGCCAAAAACACACCGTTTGAGAACCTTTGGAAGTTACCCAAACACAAATCCTTGGGGAGTAACTTTCGACAAGTGGGGACATCACGTTGCAAGTCATCCTATTTTCGCTTCCACCTTCCATGCCACAAATCCTCCTTACCCAAGCCAGCATCCAAGACCAAGTGGCATTCAAGCCTATTCAGGAACGTGCGGCCAGGAATTCATTGACTGGAAAACATTTCCTGAAGATATGCAAGGAGGGTTCATAAAGGTCAGGTACAAGCCCACGAACCGGGTCGAATATCACCGATGGATTGATGCAGGTGACCACATGGAAGAAAAGTACGTATCTGATATTATTTTTTCAAAGAACCTCAGCTTCATTCCAGTAGATATTAAGTTTGGGCCACGAGGCGCCTTATACGTATGCGATTGGTACAATCCCATAAAGGGACACGCACAATATTCACTACGTGATGATCGTAGGGATAAACATTCTGGACGCATATGGAGGATCACTGCGAAAGAACATAAATTGACTGAACCAGTAAAAATAAGCGGAGAATCAATATCCCATCTCTTGAATAATTTAAAGCGACAAGAATATCGGATCCGTTATTGGACAAAAAGAGAATTACGTGAACGTGATTCTGACAAAGTAAAAGAAGAATTGGATGAATGGATTAAACAACTAAAAAAGGATGATATTAATTTCCGACACCATCAATTGGAAGCTTTATGGACCTACCGAAGCATTGGTAAAAATAACATGAGTCTACTTACTGAGCTCCTCAATTGTGAAGTTTCTCAGGCCAGGGCCGCAGCAACTCGTCAGCTAAGATATTTTAGTAATGAACTTGGTGAAAATGCTCCAACTCTCTTAATGAAATCAGCCAATGATCTTAATGCAATGGTCCGACTCGAAGCAGCAATTGCTTGTTCATGGATAGGAACAGAATGGGCATTTGAAACTCTGGTAGATATATCTAAAGGAGAAATGGGAACTCACCTAAATTACGCAGTTCAGACCGCTTTAGGCTCCAAATTAATGCAAGAGCATTGGGACGATCAGAATAAAGAGATTCAGTCTTTCTTGGCCAATTCCAAGAAAAGAAATAAGCTCAATGCAGGGAAAAACACTAAAAATGCTAAAGAAGCAAATTTCGATAAACAGAAAGGTTTAAAGACAATTCAAATCAAGTGCATACCTGAAAAGATGCTTTTCGATAAAACTGAATTTACTGTCCGCTCCAAACAGCCAGTTAAATTAATCTTAAGTAATCCTGATCTGACAATGCATAATCTTGTAATTGTTAAACCTAACTCATTAGAAAAAGTTGGAATAGCCGGCAATGAAATGGCCAAGGACACGGATGGGCTCAAAAAGAACTACATCCCAGACTTAACTGAGGTCCTTTGGTCCACACCACAATTAAAGCAAAACACAAGCTATACGCTTCGTTTCCGAGCTCCAAAAAAACCCGGTAAATATCCATACCTTTGCACCTTTCCTGGTCATTGGATCATCATGAAAGGAGTCATGACTGTTCAATGATGACGTGATTGAAGGTATTCAATTTCCTCTCCCTTTCTTTGTATTTGCATACTTGTGATTTTTCTATGGATCTGAAAGAATGAGGCATGAAAAAATGCCTTATCTTCTTCTCTCTCATATTTTTCTCATTATTTCATGTCAACGTTAAAGCTGAAAGACTTGTTTTAGTCGGTGCGTCATATGGGAAAAACATATTAGCCATTTGCGATAACAAAGGAGATACAATTTGGACATATGATACAGCAGGACCAAAGCGAGGCCATACTGGTCATCATGATGTTCATTTACTTCCAAACGGAAACATATTATTTCATGACACATGGACAACCCTTAAAGAAATCACTCTCGATAAAAAAGTCGTTTGGGAATACGACAGTGCCAACAGTAACGGTAATAAAGGGAAAAGGGTAGATGTCCATGCCTTTGCCAGATTAGCTAACGGCAACACAGTAATCGTTGAAAGCGGTGTAGGACGAATCATTGAAGTCGATAAGAACGGAAAGCTTGTGCATCAATTTCCACTCAAGAAAGGAGGCACACAATCCACTCGTTGGGTTCGTCAAACACCCAAAGGGAACTGGCTCGTTTGCTCAGAAAATCCAGGCGTCGTAACTGAATATGATAACAAAGGAAACGTGGTATGGGATTACCTCATTAAAACACGAGTTTACGGTGCCATCAGATTGAGTAACGGAAACACTCTAATCGCCTCAGGCAGCGGGAACAGTGTCGTTGAAGTGAATCCTGAAAAACAAGTCGTTTGGGAAGTCAAAGGTCAGGTCCCAGGAACGGATATACATTTAAAATGGATGACCTGTCTTCAGGAGCAGTCGAATGGAAATTATATCGTTGGAAACTGTCACGCCGGGCCAAACAATCCTCAAATTTTTGAAATAACAAAAGATAAAAAAGTTGTTTGGGAATTTGATGAATATGAATTGGTCGGAAATGGACTCGCTTGCTGGCAAATACTCAATGATAATCAATCATCAATGGTTCGAGAAAAAATCGCCTCACTTAAAAAATAACAAAGTAAATTAGACCTTTACTTCATCCTCCATCGAAGGAGTCAATTTATTCATTTCCTCGAGCTTCTTTTCAAGCATCTTTGAAGCGGGCGTAATGGCCAGCCCTCCTAGTCCAGTGCAACACAATTCTCTGGGCATTAACTCCCCCACCTGTCTCATCGCTTCAATGACTTGATCAAGGGGAACGAGATGATCGTAATCAGCTAAGGCCATGTTCGCACTTGATAATGCATTTGAAGCCGCAGTAACGTTTCTTCCGAGGCATGGAGCCTCTACGCGGTTAGCAAGTGTATCGCAAGTCATTCCAAGAGAATTCTGAAGGGCCATTGAAGCGGCACTCATTTGCTTGTCAAAATCACCGCCTGCTAATGAAACAATGCCCGCCGCAGCCATGCTGGCTCCGGATCCACATTCAGCCATGCATCCCGCTTCTTCGGCCGCAAACGTAGCCCCAGAAGCAATGAAAACTCCTACGATCCCAGCGGCAAACATAGCTTCTACCCGCTCTTCTTCTGTTTTATTTA
>JABSSR010000270.1 GCA_013213965.1 Verrucomicrobiales bacterium
GAAGGCAATGGCAAAGGCGGCCGCTTATAAGTCTTAAAGGAAAATATTACAGACTAATTTGACAAAAGCGGCCCTCGTCATAGGGGCCGCTTTTTTTAGTCCTAAAACTAATTAAAGCAAAATAGGTTAATGCCTCACTTAAGAAAAAGATCCCTAATGCCCATCATCTTATCAGTTTCATGGCTGATACTAAATTCCTTGGTATTCGCAGAGAGGGAATTATATTTCACTGACTTTGAAGATGCTCCTTCAGGTGACGATGAGCTGGTCGGTTATGATGGCTGGAACGGAACTCCTACTGGTCACGGCTCTCATGGAATCGAGCCTGAAGCCGTTCAAGGCCTAGGACAGAGCGCCTTTATCGGTTACAACTCACCAAGAAATACTGATACTGTCACGGTCCTTAGGGAAATTAGGCACGATCCCGACAGTACCGGAGAGCACATTGTCAGACTCGAAACCGTTATTGGTATTAATGATTCCGATGAGCCCAGTAACGATCCACGCCGGGACAGCTTCTTTATTAGCTTTTTCAATTCAAGAGGATCGACTCTCGCTTCGCTGACCTACAATAACACGGAAACCTCCTTCGGTTTATGGAGAGAGGACGGTAGAAACAAATATGATACGGGAGAAGAATTTATCCGTAATGAGATTCAAATTCTGGCTGCAGAGGTGGACTTTGAAAATAATACTTGGTCAGTCGATCTGAGTGGATTTCAGATCTTTGAGGATGCCCCTTTCACTGCAAGGAATACAAAACTTGATCTCGGAGGAATAGCTATCGTGTGGCAACGCACATCAAACTCTGGATGGGGAAATAACTGGATGCTATTTGACGATTGGGCAGTTTACGCAGACACAAAGAAGCTCACCATTACCGAGAACCCATTTAAAATCAGATCCATTATCAGGCAACCGAACGGGAAAAATACAATTTCGTGGAAAATGCAGCCCGGTTTTAATTATCAACTCCAGTACTCCGATGACCTTGAGGTCTGGAAATCAAATCTTCCCGGATCCTTGCTCTCAACTGATGAAGAAAAGATCACTAACTTCACTGATAATTCGGACACAATTAACAGGGCCAGACATTACAGGGTCCACCGCTCAGAACAATAATTTCACGGCTGATAAGAATTTGTTCTCTCATGTATAGATTCCTTTTCAAACAAGTTATCCATTTCCTCAAATGCATCTCATTCTTGAGTATTGCGGGAATCTGTTCTGGGGAAGTCATAATAAATGAGATTTCATGTAAGGGGACCGAACGTCTTTTACGCTGGGATGCGAATGACCAACCTTTCGCGGGCAACTGGCCTGCCTGGTGGGCGAATCAGTTCGACCATTCGAGCTGGAAGACCGGGAGAACGCCCATCGGTTACGATCTTGGAAGTATTAGAACAAACCTGAAAACAAAACTTTATGGAATCTCTCCATCACTGTATCTGAGGAAAAGTTTTTCAGTCTCTGCCCAGAATGCAGCTTCTCAAAGACCTCTCGTGCTTAGCATAAATTACAATGATGGTTTCATCGCTTGGCTTAACGGTAAGGAAATTAGTAGAGCTAATAATGGAGAATCAAAGTCTCATATCTACTGGGATCAGGTCTCTTATCGGAACGGCTCATCATCTACTAGATTCACAAACTTCAGGGTCGGCACATCAAAGGAACTTCTAATGACAGGAGAAAACACTCTTGCCATACAAGTCACGAATAACGACCCTCTGACAAGTATCCGCTTGGAATTTTCTGTCCTCATTGATCAGGAAGAAACTCAGGACAAGGTCCTGGTTCCGACCAGTTCAACTGTCAGCTACTTTCCAGGACTAATAGAACCAGGATCTGATATCCATGAACCTGCCATACTGGATAACAAAAACATTGAAAATGAGAGCTCTGACTGGATTGAACTTTTTAATTCTGGAAACTCAGCCATTGATATCAGCAACTGGTCCTTGAGCGATGACGAAAACGATCCCGGGAAATGGAAATTTCCGGACACTACTTTAGTGCCTGCAAAGGGCTACCTTGTAATTCTCGCTGACGGAATGGATGAAGAGATCCGAGACGCAACATACTTACACACCAACTTCAAGCTGGATAGCGGTGGAGAATTTCTTGGACTATTTGATGAACAGGGAAATTCAAAAAGCGCATTCAGTAATAAATTTCCAAAGCAGTACAACTTTCACAGCTATGGTACGGTCGATGATTCCGGTGAACTCGTCTATTTGAGTGAGCCTAGCCCAGGATCGAAGAATTCCGGTCCAGCCTTTTCAGGCAAAGTCAAATCCCCTTCCTTCAGCACGCGTGGTGGATTCTTAGATGAAAATATTGAACTCGAAATTACTACCGAAACCCCTGAATCAACTATTTTTTACACGACTAACGGATCCGAACCTAGCAAAACGAATGGCTCTCCGTACACCGGACCAATGATACTCAGAAAAGTATCCGAAAAAAAAGGACATGTGATCCGGGCAAGAGCTTTCAGTGAAAATTTGATACCTTCAGATACAAAGACAAACACGTATCTCATTGATCAGGATCCGAAACTCTTAAGCTCCCCTACCCTAATCATCACGGGTGACTCTGAGAGGTCTCTGTTTGACCCTTTCGGAGCATTCGCAATTAATGGAGGCCAATACGTCGATAACCAGTGGCAACCGACAAGTTCATCCGATTATAACAACGTAATCAATCGTGGCCGATCCTACGAGAGACCAATACATGCAGAGTTCTATTTTACTGACGGAAGCGCAGGATTCAGGACCGACTGCGGTATCAGGGCAGCAGCTTCATCTTACTCCAGACCACGAATGTTACTGGATCAAATCAGTTCCAGCCCCTGGCCAGCGAGGGGCACCCAGAAGCCATCATTTAATCTTTATTTCCGGAACGAGTACGGAAACCCTGAAGTTCAGTTACCATTGAATGGAATTGATAGTCCTATCGACAATTACAAGCGGTTCCGCGTCCGGGCCGGTAAAAACGATATCAAAAATCCTTTCATCGTCGATGAACTGGTCCGCAGAATGAGCCGAGACATGGGGCAACCGGCAAGTATCGGAGTCATTAATTCGCTCTACGTAAACGCTGAACTTAAGGGTTTTTACAACATGGTAGAACGACTCCGTTCCCCATGGTTAGCAAGCGTGCACGGATCTGACTCGGAAACGGATTGGGACACGCTCGCCCTACAGGGCAAGGCAAGTAATGTCGCCGAAGGAGACATGGTTGCTTGGGACGAAATGATTAGAAGGTTAAATAGCCAAAGGACCAACGCGAACTGGTCAAGGGTCCTCGAAATGGCAGACGTGACCAATATGGTCGACTACTATCTTTTGAATATCTATATGGCGACCTGGGACTGGCCACATAATAACTGGGTCGCGGCAAGGGAACGTTCAGATCGTGGCCGGTACCGTCTCTACATTTGGGATGCCGAAGGTGCCATGTACACTCGAGGAAATCGTCCAGTCACTCAGGAGATGATTCAATCATTCATATCATCAGGCAATGGTGAACTTAAAGACCTTTGGAGAGGTCTGTCCCGTTGGGAAGAGTTCAAGATCCTATTTGCTGACAGGATAAATAAGCATCTATTCAATGGCGGAGTCCTCGATGACCGTGACTTTGAAAATTCTCATCTGAAGAAACTCGCCGATCAACTGTACGGTGAATTCAGTGACCTCCTTAGATTTATGAATAAGGAATCCATAAATGAGAACATTGTCAGGTCCTGGGCAAACACGACGAACGGTCGAAGACAGTACCTATTAGGACCCAGAAGAGAAGAGTTTAGAAATAATGGACTCTGGCCAAAAACAGAGCCGCCCCAGTTCAGTCAATTAGGTGGCAGTGTTCCTGAGGGGTACAATCTTGCGATCACCAATGAGAAGGGAAAAATTTATTATACGACTGATGGAACAGACCCCAGGCAAATTGGTGGATCAATTAATCCCGAAGCGACTAGCCAGTCAGGTTCGAGTGTGGACGTGATCCTATTACCCCTGAACTCGGTCTGGAAGTACAGCGACACGAAAGGAGATCTGGGTACTGAATGGAAAGAACCTCAGTACAATGATTCCGGTTGGGAGGAGGGGCCATCTCCTCTCGGTTTCGGAAACATTTCTGATACGAACACACTGCCGAGAACTAATATCCCTGTCGAGACACAGATCAATCCAAGGCCAAGACAGATAACGACCTACTTCAGGAAAAATTTTGAACTTGAGGATTCTCAAAGTCACTTCGAGCTGAGAATGAAAATTATGTCAGACGGGGGCGGCGCCGTTTATTTAAACGGTGAGGAAATTTTCAGAGATTCGAACCTTGAAGCTAACGCCACTTTTGAAATGACGACCTCGAATGATACCAGCGATTTGAACGAAGGTGACCTGGATGATTACATTGTGGATGCGTCGGCACTCATTGATGGAACAAACTTAATTGCCATTGAAATGCATAATGGCAGCAAATCAAGCAGTGACATGGTCATGGAAATACAACTCGAAGCGACAAGGACCAATCCTCTGAACGAGCCTCTGAAAATCACAGAACCCATCACAATCATGGCCCGTACTCTTGAGGGTAACGAGTGGAGCGGGTTAACATCCGCCAAGTTCACAGTCGACACGGTCCCCCCTTCAAATGAAAACCTTTCGATTATAGAAATCCTCTACAACCCAGAAGGCCCGTCCCCTGAAGAAAAAGGAGCCGGTCACAATGACGGAGACCTTTTCGAATTTATCAGATTAAAAAATATCAGTGACCAGTCAATTGATCTGGACGGAATCCGTTTCACTGATGGCATTTATTTTGACTTCTCTGAATCTGGGATCAGATCATTACTTCCACGATCAAGTATCCTTATTGTCAGTGACCGGGCCGCCTTTGAAATGCGTAATGACGTTCAAGGATCCATTGCAGGTCAGTATGATGGGAAGCTCAATAATGGAGGCGAAAGGATACGCTTAATTAATCGATCCAAAGAACCTATCCACGATTTCTATTATCGGAAAGAATTTCCATGGCCTGTCCTCGACGATCTGGGAGGTCATTCAATACAGGTCATCGACCCGCTCGACGATCATGACGATGGAGCGAACTGGAAAGCATCAACCCAAGTCGGAGGGAACCCCGGAGGATCTACGAGTTATGATGATTGGAAATCACTTCATTTCAAAGGCGAAGAGATTTCCGACCCCAGCGTCTCCGGCCCATCAGTAGACCCTGACAAGGACGGGCTCAATAACTTTGCAGAATATGCTCTAGGAACGGTCCCAACAAACAACATCAATACGATCCCGTTTCCGAAGTTGCTTTTTGCCCAACAAGGCGAAGAGAAGTACCTATTCATCGAATTTACCAGGACCCAAGGAGAGCGGGATGCCCGGTTCCTAGTTCAGACCAGCAATGATCTCAAAGATTGGGAAAATAAAGCAGTCCAACTAGGTCCTGAAAGTTTGGATCCTAATGGAAACATCATCACTCGTTACAGATTTCCTGACCCCATTAATGAAGAAAACCAGACGCCAGGATTCCTTCGATTATTTATTACAGATTAAAATAGTAATATAACTGCTTTTTTAGTCATTTCCTAATCGTGGTCCTTTCCCTGTAAAGATGCAGAAAAGATGTACGAAGAGGGTTTCATTTTCCTGCAAATTCAGTAAAATACTCTGAACAATTTCTCGCTAAATGAAGTTAAAATCCATTCTTGTTTCAACTATAACTACACTGATATGGACAGAATTTTCGTGGTCAGAGATCAATTTCAATAAAGACATCAAACCGATCCTTTCGGAGAACTGTTATTTTTGCCATGGGCCGGATAAAAATAAGAGGAAAGCAAAGCTCAGGCTCGATAATTTTACCGATGCCACTACTTCACGCGACGGAGTCTCAGCCATCGTTCCAAATAAACCCGAACAGAGTGAACTCATCTATCGGGTCTTTACAGATGATCCTGATGAGATAATGCCTCCCCCGGACGCTAAGCTGAATCTGACAAAAGCACAAAAGGATGTGCTGAAGGAATGGATCAAATCGGGTGCAGAATATGAAAAGCATTGGGCCTTCATCAAACCTGAAAAGCCAAAATTTTTAACTGAGCAACATCCGATCGATGAACTCGTTGCAAAAACACTCAAACAATCACAAATGGATCCCTCCCCTCAAGCTGGACCCGAAACATTGATGCGTAGGGTCAGTCTTGATCTGACTGGTCTGCCCCCTGATACAGAACAAATCCGAAGTTTCATCACCGACAAATCACCTGAATCCTACGACAAGTTAGTTGACCGGCTCCTTAATTCACAAGCGTACGGCGAAAAAATGACCTGGGCATGGCTCGACGCTGCCCGTTACGCAGACAGTAACGGATACCAGGGGGACGGCGAAAGGACCATGTGGCCTTGGCGAGACTGGGTCATCAAGTCCTTCAATGAGAACCTCCCCTTTGATAAATTCACTGTCTGGCAAATTGCCGGAGATCTGCTCCCTGAATCCACCTTCGAGCAAAAACTCGCTACCGGATTCCTTCGCAATCATCCTATCAATGGCGAAGGCGGCAGGATCAAAGAGGAGAACCGGATCGACTACATCATGGACATGACTGAGACGACAGGAACTGTCTGGCTGGGGCTCACATTTAACTGCTCCCGTTGTCATGATCATAAATTTGATCCAATTACCCAGAAAGAATATTACCAGATGAGCGCTTACTTTAACCAGACCCCCATCGATGGAGGAGGAGGGAACGGACAGCAAGCGCCTACTCTAACGGTACCAAGTAAGGAGCAGATCGCTGAAATTGATAAAACGACCAAGGAAATTGAAAGTATAGGCCCTAAGATCAAAGAACGTGAAATTCAGGTACTCAAAGAGGGCCCCAAGATAAAAGATGATCAGGTATGGACAATTCTCTCACCAATCGAAACAAATGCCAAAGAACAGAAACTGACCGTTCAAAAAGATAATTCCATACTTGCCAGTGGTAAGAACCCAAAAAATGACACCTACACGATCAAGGCAAGAGTAGACATTGCCGAGATACACTCATTAAGACTTGAAGCTCTCATGGATCCCTCAATGACAGGAGGAGGACTGGCAAGATCTGATAGCGGAAATTTCGTGCTTACAGGTGTGGAAATATCACTCATAAGGGAAGGTTCTAAGGATCCCGAACCGCTCACGATCGGTTCAGCCGAGGCAACCTTCGAGCAAGGATCACATAATATCAGTACCAGTTATGACGGAAACCCAGCGACTGGATGGGCCGTTCACGAAGGCCGTACAGTTGACCGTGAACATGAAGCTGTTTTCCGTCTAAAAGAAAAAGTCACCGCAGGGAAAAAATCAATGATTCAATTTGTTTTGCGACATGACTCACCTCACCCCAGTCATAACCTAGGCAGATTCAGATTGTCAGTGAGTGAAAAATCGGACGCACCAATCAATAAAGACAAGAAAATAATCGATACCCAACTCGCCGAACTTACCAAAAAACGTAAAGAACTTAACGACCGCCTCAATAAACTAAAAAGCTCCGGCCCAAAGGTCATGGTAATGGAAGACAGGGACAAGCCCAGGGCAACATACATACTAGACAAGGGTTCGTATGAGAAGCGTGGTGAAGAAGTCAGCATGGGCACGCCGGCAGCCCTACTTAATATGCCTGATGATTATCCAAAGAACCGTCTCGGATTAGCAAAGTGGATCGTCAGTCCTGACAATCCACTAACTGCAAGGGTCCTTGTGAATCGTTTCTGGCAACAAGTTTTCGGTATCGGACTCGTGAAAACCTCAGAGGACTTTGGAACCCAAGGAGAAACCCCAATGAATCAAGAGCTCCTCGACTACCTCGCAACAACCTTCATAGAGTCCGGATGGGACGTTAAGAATCTGATGCGCTTAATCGTTACTAGTGATACTTACAAACAAACATCTAAGGCCACTAAAGTCAGTGAGAATGACACGAACTATTCACTGGACCCGGAAAACCGGTTCCTCTCTAGAGGACCACGTTTCAGAATGCCGTCCTGGATGCTCCGCGACAATGCTCTGGCAGCGAGTGGTCTTCTTGTGCCCAAGATCGGTGGAAGCCCTGTAAACACCTATCAGCCTGAAGGAGTCTGGGAGGAGGCTTCATTTGGTAAAAAAAGATACTCAAGAGACAATGGAGAAAAGCTATACCGAAGAGGTCTTTACACTTTCTGGAGGCGCATCATCGCCCCTCCTGCATTCTTCGATAACTCGAACCGACAGACCTGCACAGTAAAACCTTTCCGAACCAATACACCAATGCATGCACTTTACATGCTCAATGATGTGCCCTTTGTGGAAGCTTCAAGATCACTAGCGGAAATGGCAATGACTGCCACGGACAATAATGACCTGGACAAACTAGAATTAATTTTTAGGAGACTACTTGCCAGATCACCTATAGCAACTGAACAAGAAATTATATTTAAGTCTCTTAATCGTTCCAGAGAAGCTTTCAAGAAAGATCCCGGGGCAGCGACAGCATTATTGTCAATAGGCGAAAAACCAATAAACGATAAGCTCAATCCAGTCGAACATGCCGCATGGACAGCCACTTCCCTCGCGGTCATGAACCTCGACGAAGCCGTGACAAAACAATAATTAATCAGGGAATAATCATGAACCCACTCCAACAAAACCATCTTGATCTGACTAGACGTGAATTCTTTGGGAAATCTGCCACTGGCATAGGTACTATCGCTCTCTCTGACCTTCTCAACAAAGACGGCTTGGCTGCGGACAATGACCGTAAAGCTATTGGAGGATTGCCCGGGCTTCCCCACTTCCAGCCAAAAGCAAAGAACATCATTTACCTTTTCCAGAACGGGGCACCGACCCACGTGGACCTCTTTGACTACAAACCAAAGATCCAGGAAATGCATGGGAAGCCAGTACCTGACTCTTACGTTGGCAATA
>JABSSR010000271.1 GCA_013213965.1 Verrucomicrobiales bacterium
ATGTGGCTTTGGCTACCGATAGCGGAGATTTCGACTTCTCACCTGAAATGCAAACGCATCCTGCCAATGTAGTCTGGTCTCAGTACAAATCTTTCCCTATGGACCTCAATGGGGATGGAAAAATGGATGTCATGGATAAGGATCATTGGTGGATGCAGCCCAGTTCATTGGACGGGGACCCTTTATGGAAAGAGTACCGTTTTCAGTTCACTGGTCCCGGCGGAGCCGACATGTTCGCCTATGACTTTGATGGGGACGGAGACAATGATATTTATACGGCCGCCGCTGCACATAGTTATGGATTGACCTGGTTCGAACAGGCGGAAGCTGATAGCGGAAAAAAGATATGGAAGAAACATGTCATTACAGGTCCCAAGTCTGAGAATAATTCGTATGGTGTACGTTTCAGTCAGGCCCATTCAGCGCAATTGATTGATATGGATGGTGACGGTGTAAAGGACCTAATTACAGGCAAGAGGTGGTGGGCCCATAACGGTAATGATCCTGGAGGAAATGAGCCCGCTGTCCTTTACTGGTTTAAGGTTGTGCCCGGTAAAAAGTCAGGTCAGGCCAAGTTCATTCCTTACCAGATTGATAACAATTCAGGTGTTGGAACCCAGTTCCTTGTTAAGGATATCAGTGGGGACAAGAGGCCGGATATTATTGTGGGCAATAAAAAGGGAACTTACCTGCATATTCAGGATGGTGTGTCCGAGCAGGCGCCGGGTCCCAAAAAAGTAAAGTAGGTTAACGGGAGTTTTCCTGATAATCTTCGCCGATCCAGTTCCACTCACGTATCAGAGTTGTCTGATCTTCCTTGAAGCTTTGGACACTGTTATCAGCCATCAATACATTAATTGCTTTCCTATATCTGAAATCCACAATAGTTGAATTTTCCTCGCCACTTGCAAGATCAGTAGCAGCTTGATCCCATGAGATCCATCCTCTGCAACTTGGGCTGCTTCCTTCCTGCTGTGATTCGACTAAGAGAATTGTTTCTGACAGTCTTTCAATTCCACTAGTGTGCCTGCTCCTGTCTGGGCTGAGATTATCATTTACGTCGTATCCTTGGAGCGCATCTGTTGCAGCGTAAGTATTATAAATATTTTGCGGTTCATAATATCCACCTTGTGGTGTTTTCCATTTAATTCCAGGCGATACAAAGTCTTTCGTTCTGGGATCTCTACGCAATTCCTCGATTTCAATGGATTCGTTTGTTAGGATAACTAATTCGGAGACCCAGTTATCCAGATATGCAATTTGCGACTCACCGCTTTGAATTGCTGGGTATTTTCCATCATGATCTCCTTGGTACGCATTGAGAGATGTTCCGATGTTTCTGAGATTAGCTTTTGAGGTAGAGGAATTTGCTCCTTCCTTGACCATGTTGAACCCAGGGAATGCCACGGCGGCAAGGATGGCGATTATAACAATGACAACGAGGAGTTCGATGAGAGTGAATCCTGAACGACGTGCAGTATTGAATGGGGGTTGCATTTAATTTAAATTTTACCTTAATACTGCATCTAGGCAAGGAAGGAAGATATAGTTGTTTGCGTCCTAGGGATTAGGAATCTATGATATTGGTACTGTGCAACGTAGCGTAGTATTAAACATCGTTGGACTGACTGGTCGTCATATTGGTGAAAATACACCAAATATCGCAGCTTATATGGCTGCGAAGCCTCAAATTGTGATAAAACCGGCATTTCCGGCACTCACTTGTCCAGCCCAGGCTACTTACTTGACCGGGAAATCTATTAGCGAGCATGGCATTGTCGCTAATGGCTGGTATTCCAGAGACTTGGCGGAACATCAGTTTTGGAAACAGTCGAATCATCTGGTGAACGGGCCAAAGCTTTGGGACGTGTTAAAAGAGAGTGATCCAAACTTTACCTGCGCGAAGATTTTCTGGTGGTACAACATGTATTCTTCGGTGGACTTTTCTGTTACACCCCGACCTATTTATCCGTCCGACGGGCGGAAGGTGTTTGATGTTCACACTAACCCAATGAACATGAGGGAGGAGATTAAGGAAGATTTAGGACCTTTCCCTTTCCCTGCTTTCTGGGGTCCTAATTCGGGAATTGAATCAACGCAATGGATTGCTGAATCGGCCAAGTGGATTGAGCTTAAAAATTCGCCATCCCTTTCCCTGGTCTATCTTCCTCATTTGGATTATTGCCTTCAGAAATTTGGACCGAATAGTCCTGAGTCAGCAAAAGAATTAATGGCGATCGATGATTTATTTAAAGACCTCTTGGATTTTTATGAGTCAAGGGATGTTAAGATTGTTGTCCTATCTGAATATGGTATTACGTCAGTTAATAATCCGGTGCACCTTAATCGGATCTTTCGTGACAAGGGCTGGATATCAATCAAAGACGAACTGGGTAAGGAGATGATTGACCTGGGCGGCAGTAAGGCTTTTGCGATAGCAGATCACCAGGTCGCTCACATTTATATTAATGACTTGAGTGTATATGATGATGTTTTAAGTACAGTCAGATCAACAAGAGGAGTAGGACACGTGATATCAGATAGCGAGTTGGACCAATTAAAGTTGAAGCATGAGCGGGGTGGAGATTTTATTGCCGTTTCAGATGAAAGCAGCTGGTTTACTTATTATTTTTGGGAAGATGATCGCTTAGCACCTGACTATGCTAGGTGCGTGGATATTCATAGAAAACCTGGTTATGATCCTGTTGAGCTTTTCTTTGATCCTGAAATCAGGTTCAAGCATTTGAAAGTCGCAATGAAGATGATTAGGAAGAAACTTGGGTTTCGCTATTTAATGGATCTGATACCGCTGAACGCAGAAATGATTAGAGGGTCCCATGGAAGAATTCCGGAAAGTAAGGAAGATTGGCCTATTTTGATTGGTGAATTTCCTGAGAATTTATCAGAAGATGACTTCATCGAGGCTAACGACGTGTTTCAACTATTAGTAGAGCATTGCCAAGTAAACGGCTCATCGGATGCACTGAGGGGTTGAAGAATGCTGCAAATATTCAGTATAAGGGCTTTTTCTCACATAAATTCGGTTGCGCCAAGCGTTCTAGACGGCTAAAATCCGCGCTCCAACAAAAGCCCCATGGGAGTGGTAGCTCAGTTGGTTAGAGCGCCGGCCTGTCACGCCGGAGGTCGCGGGTTCGAGTCCCGTCCACTCCGCCACTATAAAATAATATTTTATACAATTTTTCGGGAAATTGATGTTGCGTATTGATCATATAGATACTATTGATACCGCCCTTTTCTAATCTGGGACAACACACAACACACAACACACAACATTTTAGCGAGCCATGGTTACTGACATCATAACAAAGATTGAGCGTGAGCAAATAAACAAAAACATTAAAGAATTTAATGTTGGAGATTCTGTTAAAGTTCATTGCAGGGTCGTTGAGGGAGGCAAAGAGAGAATTCAGATGTTTGAGGGCATTTGTATGGCCCGCAAAGGAAGCCTTGTTAATGAATCATTTACTGTCCGGAAAATTTCTAGTGGAGAAGGCGTGGAACGTACATTTCCACTGCATTCACCAAAAATAGCTAAGGTCGAAATAGCTAAAAAAGGCAAGGTACGTAGAGCCCGTCTTAATTATTTACGCGACCGTTTAGGAAAGAGTGCAACTAATCTAAAAGAGCCTAAAGGTAAAGGTAAAGGGTCAACTGTTGGTGCTGGGGTTGCTGCTGCTAAATCCATATTAGAGGCTGAAGAAGAGCAAGCCAAAGCATTAGAAGATTCTGCTGAAGAGGTACCTA
>JABSSR010000272.1 GCA_013213965.1 Verrucomicrobiales bacterium
CCAATCGATGGGTTCGATATTGCCGGAGATGGAAAATTTTATCCAGCTAAGGCCGTGATTAATGGCAACACTGTGCTCGTGGCAAGTAAGAAGGTTCCAAAGCCTACCTTGGTTCGTCTTGGATGGAACCATCTATCCAATACTAACTTGCAGAACAATGATGGACTGCCGGCATTTCCTTTTCGGACCGGCAGCAGTGCTCCGGAAATAAATGGTAAGAGACTCTTTTTAAAGATGTCGACTATCAATCTGAAAGCAATAGAAGGTAACGGGAGCATTCACTATTCCCTTGATGGCTCCCTTCCTGACAAAAAATCAACCGTCTACACTAATTCTATTGAGGTAAGGAAAACTACAACCATTCGTGCCAGATTCTATAGGAGTGATGGAGTCATGAGTAGTGTTGCTGAGTCAACTTTTAGTAAGGCCGAGCCACGCAAGTATGGAGTCAGAATATTAAACTTGGGGGTCAGTTATCAATATTATGAGGGTTCTTGGTCGTCTTTGCCTAATTTTGCTAACCTTAAAATTTTAAAGACAGGTATTTCTGATGATTTTAATCTGACGATGGCTGACAAAACTGATGGTTATGCCTTAGCCTTCACGGGGTATTTAGATATCGAGGAGCCTGGGCTTTACACTTTCGAGACTACCAGTGATGACGGAAGTGCATTGTTCGTAGACAGGAAACTGATAGTCGATAATAATGGGATCCATGCGCCAATTACTAAATCTGGAGAAGTTGAGCTCAGTAAGGGTTGGAAAAAAATAGAAGTGTTCTTTTTCGAAGGTGGTGGAGGGGAGGTTCTTAATGTTAAATACAAGGGGCCTAATATTCCTCTCCAAGAGCTGCCCTGTTGGTGTGAACAAGGGCCAGCCAATGTTGAACCGTTAAGGACCTTTACCAACAAAAACGGAACTAAGATTAAGGCTAGAATAGTTGCAGTTTCAGATAATAAAGTGAAACTAATTCGTGATGACAGTAAGAAGTTTATTGTTCCGATTGATTCACTGAGCGAAGAGGATCAGAAATATCTGAAAGACTGGATTGCTAATGAAGTAGGTGAGCAGAAATGACTGGTTAATCTCTTCAATTTTTTTCAAACAAACTACGCAGTTGTTATTGTGTCATTAGGGGCCTGCGCCAATCGGCGCTGTTTTCATATAAAGAGTAAAAGCCTCTCTTATATTTATTTAAGTAGATCGGTATTGACCGATTCTCTATGATTCTTTATGAAAGTTGATACCATGAGATATGTATACCTTTCCTTAATTCTTTTTATTTGTTTGTCTCCACGATTTTCAGTGGAAGCAAATGATTTGCATTCTGCCGTCAAGCCTGTTCCAAGGTCAGGTGGATGGATGAAACGTCACGAATCTTTTAATCAGCGAGTGGCTAAGGGGAAAGTGGATTTGGTACTGATAGGTGATTCGATTACTCATGGTTGGGAAGGTAATGGAAAAAGTGTTTGGGAAAAATTTTATGGTAAACGAAATGCCGTTAATCTTGGAATTGGTGGTGATCGTACTCAGCATGTTATATGGAGACTTGATAATGGAAACGTGAAGGGGATCTCTCCGAAAGCGGCAGTAGTGATGATTGGAACCAATAACTCGGGTAATAATTCTCCAGAGGAGATTGCTGATGGGTTAGCGGCAATAACGAAGCAGTTACGCGAAAAACTTCCCAAGACCAAGGTTCTCTTACTTGGCATTTTTCCAAGAGGAACAAACAAGGATGATGGTCGTCGCCAGGTTAATGAGAAGGCCAATGCTATTTTCAAGAAACTTGCCGATGGTAAAGACGTCCATTATCTCGACATTGGAGATAAGTTCCTTGAGACTGATGGTACCTTGACCCGTAAGATCATGCCTGATCTTTTACACCTCAGCGTGGAAGGTTATACGATATGGGCGGAATCCATTGAGCCTACTTTGAAGAAGATAATGGGCGAGTAGTTTCTTTTCTGAGAAGCAGCTAGGTAACTTTGAGTGCTTTAATGGCTGTTCTAATTATTCCAAGGCATTAATTATTAAATTAATGATTTGTAGGATTGGATGATGGGTTAGGTTGAGAAACGTTACTGTGAATAATCAGTTCATATGACTGATGAAAATCTTGCGCTTAATTATAGTTTTACTGCCACTGCTATTAGTGGTGAATGCAAGTGCGGCCGTTCCTTATAGTTTTGGCAAAGTCCAGACCTTAGGTCCTCATGATACTTTGATTCAGGATGAGTTATTCCGGGTACTGACGGCAGATACTGTGGGTTTTGTCTATTACCAAAATGGTAGAGAGCTCTCTGGCAGTATTGATGATCCGTCCAGTTTCACGATCTTGGAGAATGGAATCGCTCTATCTGGACATAAGATATTGGGTAAGTTCGTCAAGCTACATCACATGGGTCACATACCAGAACCCTATCTTCCGGCTACTATTGTTGGGGTAATTTATGTAAAGTTGGCCAGGCCCATGGTTGAGGGTAGAAACTATCGATTCAAGTCGAAGGGAGTTAGCAGTAGAGATATTGATGTTCGTTTTACTTGGTCGGCCAAAACAGTCTTATCGCATTCAATTAAAGTGAATCAGATTGGCTATCTCCCAGATTCGAGGATCCGTCTTGCATATTTGGGTAAATGGCTTGGTACGGGTGGAGCCCTTGAACCAAAAGTTAAAGATTTTTATGTAATTGACCTTGAGACTGGTAAGATAGTCTTCAAGGATGTGGCGAAGATGCGGCACCGAGCGGGGCAGAAAAATGAGGGTGCATACAAACAGGATTTTTCTGGAGAGAATGTTTATGAGTTAGATTTTTCTGGTCTTAAGAAGTCCGGCTCCTATTGCATTAGCATGCCAGGAATTGGTCGTTCTTATTCTTTCCGTATTGGTCCAGATGTAATGGCAGAGCCTCTTTTTAGCAGCATTCGTGCTCTCTACCATGCACGATGTGGGATTGCACTTGAGAAAAAGTATACCCCATGGACTCGCAACACATGCAAGAAGCATGTGAAGATTGGGATATATCCTGAGTATGGGCGGCCGCTAGATTTCAAAGGGGTTGCCCAATTCATTAAGCAGAGCAAAGAAGATGGTACATTGCGATACCGGATGGTGCGGGGTGGTTATCATGATGCGGCTGATTATGACCGGCGGCCAATTCATATTCCTATTGCTCGAGATCTTTGCCGCGTTTATGAAATGAATCCGGAAGCTTTTATTGATAGGCAGTTTGTTATTCCAGAATCAGGTAATGGCATTCCAGATATCCTTGATGAATCTTCGTTCCTACTAAGTTACTACTTAGAGACTCAGTGGCCTGACGGCGGGATCTCTGGCGGGAGTGAGGGGACCGGACACCCGTTCAGTAATCAGTATCCTAAGAATGCTTGGCGCAGCAATACGGACAATGAAAGTGTTGACTACATTATGCGTCCAGTTACTGGGTATAGTTGTTTTTCCTTTGCTGCTTCAGCTGCTCAATTGGGAAGGATTTTTAATAATTTTCCTGGACAGGGTGAGCGAGGTCAAAAGCTCATTGATGCCGCAAAGCGAGCATTTAAATGTGGAATGAAGAAATTTCCACCGACAAAGCTAGATCAAGAGATAAGCATTGCTGAGGCGGCTGCAGAGCTTCTGCATGCGACAGGTGATATTGATTATACAGCAACTATTAAAGCTTTACCGACCATCCATACTGCACAGATCGACTATCTGAGTAATATAAGCTTTGCATATACCTTCAATAATCTTCCGCCGAATTTCCCTGGTCTTGATAAGGAATTTCAAGGCAAGTTAAAGAAGGGTTGCGTGGAAGCGGTTGGTTTTGCTGTTAATGCTTTTACCCTTAAGAAGGGTTATATTCATTTTAAACATCCTTGGGCTCCAGTTGGTAATGGTACTGCTTCTACGGCACAGGCTTGGTGGATGGCTTTGATGTGGAAAATGACTGGTGATCGGAAATATTACGATGTGCTTTGTGCTTCCGCTGATGTGGCCCTTGGCGCTAACCCTATGGGAAAGGTGCAGTGTTCAGGATTGGGGCAGTGTCATGTTCTCCATCCTGAATATCTTGAGTCAATGAACGATGGACTGGAGGAATACTTGCCTGGAATTTGGGTTTACGGACCGTCTAAAGGTAAGAGCTGGATTACAAATATCTACCCGCCGATTCCATCTGTGGAAAAGATTCCGCTATTGTACTCCTTTTACGACGTGGACCAGTGGCCAGCGCAGACGGAGTTTACAGTAAGTGAAACGATTGCTCCGGCAGTAGTAATGTTCGGAGCACTAGCACCAAAGAATCCTCGGCCTTATACAGGGCCGCTACCTGATCCTCGTTAAAACGCCGCGGTGTTGGCTTGCTTAAATAGTTGGATCGAGAGATATGTTTATTGTAACACTAATTCAAATGATCAAATGCCGAATATCTGCCATCTCAGTTCGGCTAGTATTAATTTCATTTTTCCTTGTTCTTGGATTGTTGCTGAGTGTACCACTAGCTGAAGCGGCTAAAACTACAGGTAACATTCGAGTGTTGGGTATTCGTATTGATTTCTCTGATGTACATAATGCTCCTAGTTTGGAAGCTATTAGTAAAAAACTAAAAACAGCTAAGAGTAATTTTGAAAGATTTTCATTTGGTCGGTTAAATTTTGTCTATCACACGGTGGAGGTTAAGCTTGGGAAGAGGGCAAGTTACACGGCTTCTGAAATGGCGACCAGGGCTGATCTAAAAGCAACTAATGCGGGTCGCAATACTAATAGTTATAATATTGTTGGTTATTATTTTGGAGGAGGCTCAGTGGGATCTCATGCTACAGTTGGAGGCAAGCGGTTTTGGGCGAAGGGAACTGGAGGCTCAACTATTCACGAGATGGGTCATAATTTTAATTTTGGGCATCAGAGGAGATGGGTGCCAAATGGCGATAACCCGATAGCGTTGAAGGGGAAATTGGAAAATGATCCATGGCAGTTCATGAAGAGTGGAGGTATTGATCCGGACCCTTACGAAAAGTGGCGGTGTAAATGGATTACTAGTCGTTATGACATTTCTTCTAATGGTAGTTTTACTAAGCGTCTTTATAATTTCGATCAGAAGGACATTGCTAAGGTGAATAGTAAGCGGGCGTTGAGAGTTAAAAGAACCACCAAAACTAATATGTATTATTGGATCGGTTATCGTTCCCGGCTCTTAAATAAATTAAGTTCTCCTAATCAAAAGAATTATCATATGCGTCAAGGCCTTGTTTTTTACTGGGATCGTGGAGCAGCCGGCAAGAGTGTTACGCTGCTTGATTTGCATCAGGGAACGGGAGGAACCGATGATCAGGCTTTACAACCCGGGGAAACTTTTTCTGATAATGGAGGTAATGTATATATTACTAACTTAGGACGAGGCGGCACTGCTCCAAATGAGTACATTGATGTAAGAATTAATCGTGGCGATTTCACAGGAAATCGAGCACCACAACCTACCTGGGATGCTCCAAACCAGTGGCCTGCTGGAGAGCCTCTAACTGTTTCTGTTAAAGGGAATGATCCTGATGGTGATGAAGTTGCTTGTATGTGGCGCAATGGTGGAATTCCTCGTAATACAAGTGCCAATAGTCTGACCTTTACTAAGAACAATGGAGGTAAATTTTCTTTAAGTGTTCAGGTTTCAGATATGAAGGGTAAGACAACAAAACTGAGTAAGACTATCAATGTTGTTGGTGGGTTTCCTGCTTCTGAGTGGATTGGGGGAACTAACAATTTTTGGTATGAGGACACTAATTGGTCCTCTAGTAAGCAGCCAAATTCTCCTGATGCAGTTGCTGTCTGGAAGGGCTCTTTTATTGGGGAAAATCAGCTGAGTTTTAGCAATCCTGTGGTAAAGCAGTTGCGTCAAATCCGGTTGGAGGAAAGTCTAAACAAAGATGTTGTTGTTGAGATTAAAAATTCGGAAGGGACATTGGAGCTTTTCGAAGGAGGGATTGATATGGCGGAAAGTGTTCAGAATCTTACTTTGCAAGGGATAGGCTCATTGAAGTTGCAGGCCGAGCAAAGCTGGATGACATCGCCAGAATCTAAGTTGAATGTGGATGCTGAAATTAACCTCAATGGTAAGGTTCTCACCGTGGCTACTCAGAATGAGGCTATCTTTTCAGGGGATATTGTTGGTGAGGGTGGACTTAAAGTGAGAGATTCAGGTACGCTCACTTTAAATGATGGAGATTATTCAGGAAAAACTATCGTTGAGAACGGTAGGCTTGAAGTTGTTGGAACGCTTGCGCGTAGCGAAATTCTTGTGAGTCAAGGTGGGATATTGGAAGGCACAGGTCAGATCGGAGGTGAAGCTCTCATTGTAGAAAATGCGAATCTATGTCCTGGTTCTCAGTCAGAACTTGGTTCCCTAACGTTCATGGCTGATCTTAAGCTCAATGGTAATTTAGAAGTGGCGGTCGATCCCGATCAATTACCTAATTGTGATCGGGTAAATGTCAGCGGAGTCCTAGAGGTGGAAATATTAGAAGGTCAGGAAGGTAATACAGGCACGGTTAAAATTTCCAACATAGGAAATCCATATGCTTCCGGGCAGGTATTTCAAATATTTAATAAGCCTTTGATTCATGGCGCATCAAAAGCAATTGATCCGCTAGTGCCTGCACTAGGGTTGCTGTGGGATAATCGTCTTTCTGTAGATGGTAGCATAGCCGTGATTACAG
>JABSSR010000273.1 GCA_013213965.1 Verrucomicrobiales bacterium
GGCAGAATCCCGCTTCGCGAGGGCCTTTTCTACACGTTTGCGCTTACGATACTCTCGCCGATTTCCTTTCGACTGCTTGCTGAGCTGTTTCGGCAGCACAGCAACCTCCTTGACGACCTTGAATTCCTTTACCGCTTCCGGGAGCTCCGAAAATCAAAAATGTTTGATACTTGGAGTGCTCCTCTTGTTCTTTTTCAGACATA
Organism: Verrucomicrobiales bacterium; assembly: GCA_013213965.1. Taxonomy (GTDB): domain Bacteria; phylum Verrucomicrobiota; class Verrucomicrobiia; order Verrucomicrobiales; family DEV007; genus EC70. The sequence goes on from JABSSR010000273.1 coordinate 204, forward strand.
TTTTCTTAATAATAATAATTTCCGGCTATTAATTTATCATCATAGACTAACATAGAACCAATTCTAAAATTATAAATTATTTCCAATAAATATCAAATATTAGCCTTTATCAATGCCCCAAAATGCAAAGGCACAAACAATCATTAAAAATCCATAAACAATGCCACCCACAGAAAGGATCGTCCACCGACCCTTTGTTTTTGTGATCAAAGCAATATGGTCACGCATAAGATATGGCATTCCTATCCAGAAAAGAGATAAGAAAATCCATACATAACAAAGTATTGGTATCAATACTCTAGTTGACGGTTCTTGAAGAAAAGCAACATCAAGGAGTGGGCAGACCAACAAGAGCAAAAAGATACCCACTGCCCTGACTGCCAGGAACTCATTGACCCATATAATAAAACAAATAAATCCTAAAGGTAACCCGATCCGGATCGGATTTTCCCATTTCTGAAATTCGCCAAGATCAACTTTACCGATCAGCCAGAAAGACCAGATACAATCAATTGCAAGAACCACAATACCCAAGTTTTTGTTACGAGGTAATTGTTTAAGAAAATCCATAACAGATTCACGCTTCGATAAGGCTATCACATGAAGGACTACAAGAATCACCCCAAGTATGATCCCTATAACTTGTAAACTAAAAAATTGAGTATAAATATGGCGAGTCATCTGGTCAGTTTAAAATGGGGGTCCCGTATAGCACGTGTCCCGTCGTGCGTTCAATTTCAACATCAAATAATTTTCCCGCAAGTTGTCCGCTGTCACCTTTAAATATAACAATTTTATTCGTTCTTGTCCTGCCGCTCAAGCGATCATCCCTGCGCTTGCTCGGGCCCTCACAAAGAACCTGTTGTCGACTACCAATCAAGGTGAAATTCTTGTCACTACCTATCCTATCCACAACTTTTAGGAGATCCTGATTCCTTTCTTCTTTAACCCTTTCCGACAAATGCATAGATTCATCAATTTGAGCTGCTGGAGTCCCTCTCCTCTTTGAATATCGGAAAACAAAAGCATTATCAAAACGGACCCTCTCACAAAGGTCTCTCGTTTCAGCATACTCCTCTTCCCCTTCACCAGGAAATCCAACGATGACATCGGTTGAAATTGCAATATTCGGACAGGCCTCTCGCATCTGGTCGACTAATTCTTCAAATTTTGCGACTTTATACGGTCGTCGCATAGCTTTGAGAATCTTATCAGAACCAGACTGCAGTGGAAAATGAACATGCTCAACTAATTGCGGTATGGAACCAAATGCATCAATCAGATCCTGCTTATAACCTACCGGGTGAGGTGAGATGAACCGTACCCGTTCTATACCTTCAACTTTCGCCACCTCTTCAAGCAACTGCACGAAAGGAGTTTTCCCGTCAACGGAAGGAAATTCATGACGCCCATAAAGATTAACTATCTGCCCCAACAAAGTCACTTCCCTGACTCCAGAGTCGGCTAGCCTTTTCACTTCATCAACAATTTCTACTATCGGTCTGGCCCTCTCTGATCCCCTAGTATAAGGAACAATACAAAAAGAACATTTCATATTGCAACCCTGCATAATAGAAACAAATGCAGTCACTGAACCTTCTTTAGCTGCTCCGTCCCGAATTGTATTCTGGGAATCAGCTTCTTCTTCAGTGTCCACAATTGAAGTACGCAGGTCATCCATTCTCGCCTCAACTCTGGCCCTGAAAATTTCTTCCACATAGTCAGCGACTCTATGATATTTCTGCGTTCCAACGACCAGGTCAGCTCCTCTTTCTAGAAGTTCCTTGCCTCGGCTCTGTGCCATACAGCCCATGAACCCATATACAATGTGAGGTCTGGTCTTCCGCAGATGCTGCATCGAGCTCATCTTGTTCAAGGCTTTCTGTTCAGCCATGTCCCGAACAGAACAGGTATTAATTAAGATCACATCAGCTTCTGCCTGCTCGGTCGTCATCATATAGCCGCGATCCTTTAGCATCTTAGCCACTTGAAACGAGTCTCTCTCGTTCATCTGGCATCCGTATGTTTTAATGTGAACTTTGGGCATTTCCGACCAAACCGTAATTATTGGGAGAGCACTATAGACCGACGCAACGTCTAAGAAAGCAGTTTTATATGACTTATTCAGACTATTAAATTGATGTTTTTTGAAGCATTTAGCTCTGAAATAGTTTATGACTCCAATATGCTAGAACATCAAACAAACCCTCACTTCAATGCCTATGAAAAACACATTATTGTCGTGATTTTATTTGTGTCAGCTCTCCTTGGCCTAGCCTCAGAGGCTGATGAATATAAAACAGAACAAAATATCGCCTATAAAGTTTTAACTAATAAAACAGGTAACGACTACATTAAAAGTCGATGCAAGTTAGATATCTATTACCCTACCATAAGCAAAAATTTTGCATCCGTAGTTTGGTTCCATGGCGGAGGCCTGAGAGCAGGGAATAAAAAAGTCCCAAGCCAACTCATGGAGAAAGGGTTTGCTGTAATCGCGGTCAATTATCGCCTATTTCCTAAAGTCCAATGCCCTGTATACATTGAGGATGCTGCAGCTGCAGTTGCTTGGACATTTAAAAACATCAAAAAATATGGTGGCTCAAATGATAAAATATTTGTTTCCGGCCACTCCGCTGGCGGTTACCTGACCAGTATGGTGGGTCTAGATAAATCCTACCTCAAAGCACATAGCATAGATGCAAACAAAATTGCAGGCCTCATTCCTCTGAGCGGGCACACAATCACTCATTTCACTCCCCGCGAAGAAAAAGGTATCCCAGAACAGCAGCCTACCATTGATCGTTTCGCACCTCTTTATCATGTCAGAGCAGACGCACCTTCATTGGTGCTGGTCACTGGTGATAAAGAATTAGAACTGCTTGGAAGATATGAGGAAAATGCCTACCTCGCCCGAATGATGCACATAGCAAAACATAAAAAAACCGAACTTTACGAATTACAAGGGTTTAACCATGGAGGCATGCTCGATCCAGGATTAAAAATCCTTGTCAAACATGTTAAAAAATTATCCCAATCTAAATAAATAGATTATTGAATTTACCTCCCAATATTTTTAAAGCATTTCTGTAAAGACAAGGCGAAAATTATATACGACATTTATCGAATCTTGAATGCCCTGACTGATATAAATACGGCGATCAATCAGTTCGTCATGTATCTTGCTACGGAACGTGGCTTATCGGCTAATTATCAAATTCTCGTTAGAAGAAATCTAGAAAATTTCTCTCAGTGGGCAAAGGAACGACATTCATGTACCAGCAATTCGGGCATAACAATAGAGCATCTTTCGGCTTACCTAGCCAAAAGAAAAAAAGATGGCATCGCCTCTTCCAGTATTAGACAAATTATTGTCTGTCTAAAAATATTCTTTCGTTACCTCTGCTCAAAAGAATTAATTCCTAAAGACATTGCTGAGGGTCTCTTATCACCACGGCCAGAACGCTTATTACCAAAAACATTAAATGAAAAAGATATCAATGATCTACTAGAATCTATCAGCACCAATGATCCACTAGGCATGAGGGACCGAGCAATCTTAGAACTGCTATACGCTAGCGGACTTCGACTAGGAGAGATTATCAGCACAGTCTTGGAAAATCTTCACCTAGAAGAAGGATATATCCGAGTCACAGGGAAAGGTAACAAAACAAGAATCGTCCCGGTAGGAACTAAAGCCGGTGAAGAAATATCAAAGTACCTTGAACACGGAAGACCAAAAATGGTCAAACCTAAAACTTCTAATCATATTTTCATCTCGGTCAGGGGAACAAAATTAAGCCCTTCCCGAGTATGGCAAATTGTCAGAGAACGATCAAAAAAAGCGAATCTCAAAGAACCCATTCATCCGCATCAACTAAGGCACAGCTTTGCTACTCATTTACTGAGCGGTGGAGCTGATCTTCGAACCATCCAAGAAATGCTTGGTCACTCAGACATCAGTACTACACAAATCTACACACACGTAGATGAAAAGAGGCTGAAAAATATTCACAAAGAATTTCATCCTAGAGGCTAAGCCCCATTCAATCGTTGCAGGAGAGAGAAGTGAACACCCAATCCAAATAGTCCTTAGATCCACCTGTAATATCTAAAAGTAAAATTTCAGGAGTTTCATAAGGATGCAGATCAAGAATTTCGGCTTCCAATCTGAGAAAATGATGATTTGTCGTTTTAAACAGACATAATACCTCTTTTTCGGATTCAATTTTGCCTTTCCACCTATAAATCGACTCAATTTCTGGTATCAAATTGACGCATGCAGCTAGTTGCTTTTGAATGATATGTGTGCCAATTTGACGCGCTTTTTCGATGTCGGGAAAGGAACACAAAACTAATTTAACTCTCTGATTATTTAACTGATCACTCATCATCTCCTATTCTGATGAAATCTCGCTTCTTTGACAAGCTGATCGAACGCGTTGACCGCGTCGGTTCGAGCGAAGTCCAAAATTTCTTGAATCGTTTGGCTGAGGAAAGCGATTTCTTCAAAAATGTTTTTGATGCACTTCAAGAAGGTATCATAGTCGCTGATGAGTCTGGCCTAATTCATTATATTAATAATGGTGCGAGTAGATTATTCGGGCTCAACCCAGAAACGGTCACCGGGGAATATATCGCGAAAAACATCCAAGGCCTAGATTGGGATAATCTAATTTCTGGTAAGAGCAGCTCAGTTTCAAAGGATCTAGAAGTTTTTTATCCTGAAAATCGTTATCTTAATTTTTATATCAAGCCAATCAATACGAAATCAAAAGATGACGAGCTGGCTTATGTGATGCTCATCCGTGACATCACTGAATCGCGCAAAGGAGAAGAGGAAAAACTCGAATCAGAACGGATAAGTGCTCTGACCATGCTTGCAGCTGGAGTAGCTCATGAAATAGGTAATCCTCTAAATTCAATGAACATCCATTTGCAGTTACTTGAAAGGAAACTTAAGAAAGCGGTTCCAGACCTATACGAAGCAGAACTGAGGGACCTAATAGAGACCTCAGCAGATGAAGTCAAACGCCTTAACTATATAATTGATCAATTTCTTAAAGCAATACGTCCTTCACAACCTCAACTTGAACCCACAGACGTTAACGAGCTTGTCAAAGAATCCATGCGATTCCTTGAACCAGAAATAAAGGACCGAGGAATTAATCTTACCCTAGAGCTGCGTTCAGCACTTCCCCCGTTACAGTTGGACTCTGATCAAATAAAACAAGCATTTTACAATGTCGTTAAAAATGCAAGCCAGGCGACTTCCCCGGGAGGCTCAATAAAGGTCAGAAGCGATCTTTCTGATGAACATGTATCTGTAATTTTCACAGACACAGGCGAAGGAATTTCAGCATCCGAAATGTCAGATGTTTTTCAGCCTTACTTTACAACGAAAAAATCAGGGACCGGTCTCGGTTTATTAATCATTCGACGCATCATTAGAGAACATGGCGGAGATATAAAAATTTCCAGTGAAGAAGACAAAGGCACCTCGGTCACCATTTCATTACCGCGTTTTCAACGAAACGTTCGGCTATTACCGGAACCCAAAAAACCTAACAAATAAGAAAAGTATGAATTCGATCATGAATTCTTAATTTAAAATGCATACAGTTCTCATTGTTGATGATGAAAAAAATACAAGGGAAGGCCTGCGACTTTCCTTGGAAGACGACTTTGACGTTTACGTTTCTGCCAATATTGAAGGAGCAAATGACGTTCTGCAAAATGAAACGGTAGACGTTCTTGTGACTGATTTAAGACTAGGAACTGATGATGGTATGGATCTCATAGAATCGGCCCTTTCAATGCCAAACAGTCCCATATGCATAATGATGACAGCTTACGGATCCGTGGACACCGCAGTTGAGGCCATGAAACGTGGAGCATATCATTTTGTCACCAAACCCCTCAACATTGATCAGCTTGAGATATTAATCAAAAGGGCCCTGAATACCCGTTCACTGAAAGAGGAAAATACTCAATTAAAGAGACAAGTAGAAAAAAAATTTACCATCTCAAATATCCTCGGACATTCTGCTGCAATGCAGCCTGTGTTCGAAACAATTGAGCAGGTAGCACCATCCAAGGCCACGGTATTAATTGATGGGAAAAATGGAACCGGTAAAGAACTCGTTGCAAAAGCAATTCACAACTTAAGCGGAAGACCAAAATCCAAGCTCATCACTGTTCACTGCGCAGCGCTGTCTCCACAATTATTAGAAAGCGAATTATTTGGGCATGAACGGGGAGCATTCACGGGAGCGACTGAAAAAAGAATCGGAAGATTTGAACAGGCTGACGGAGGGACTCTCTTCCTTGATGAGATAGGTGAGATAGATTTATCAACTCAAGTCAAACTGCTTCGGGCACTTGGAGAGAGGACCATTGAAAGGGTCGGAGGAAACAAAACGATCAGCATCGATGTCCGTCTGATCGTGGCTACAAATCGAAACATTCCTGAACTCGTAGCCGCAGGAGAATTCAGGGAAGATTTATTTTATCGGTTAAACGTTGTACGCATCACTTTACCTCCTCTGAACGAGCGGATCGAAGACATTCCGTTACTGGCTAATGCATTTCTGAAGGAGTTTGCTAAAGAAAATAAGAAGCCAGTTAAAGAGCTTTCAAGTGAAGCCATGAGGGCCCTTAATAAACATGACTGGCCAGGAAATGTTCGGGAGCTAAGAACGGCCATCGAACACGGGGTCGTCATGAGTAATAGTACGAAAATTACACTCAGACATCTTCCCGCTTCTATTCGTGAAGAATCAGTAGTTAATGTTCATACAATCAACGCAGCAAGTGAGGACAAGGAACAGCCCTTTAATCTAGAGAAATCAGAAACAAAATTGATCATGGCAGCCCTCAACCATACTAATGGGAACCGGACAGATGCAGCTAAACTCCTAGGAATCAGCCGTAGAACATTACAAAGAAAAATCAAAGATGAGCCTGCCAAAAAAGAATGATCTTCATGCAAATTTAATTTGTATGAAGATTAGAAACCCCATAAATTCTATCATACATGTCCCTTAGAGGTTTTTTTTCCATGTCAGACGACGAATTGAGCGCAACGCTCATCCTTCGTCGTGCTCTTTTTCTGCTTCTTCTCTTTGGGTTAATGCTTTTTTATCTGGCCCCAGGTTTCAAAGGATTAAATCATTACAAAGGAAAAGAACAGGCCCAGATAGCACGTGAACTGGTCAGAACTGGTAGCTTCCAAACCAAAATGATTCGACCCCTTTCCCTTCATCAGTCTGATCAGAACAATGAGGATTTGGATGGGGTTCATATGGTCGGTTTTCCTGACACTTACCATGCCCCACTGAACCCCATGATAAATTCTATCGTCATGCGTTTCTTTAAAGGTAAGGATGATTTCAAATGGGACCGCAAGGACACGGTCTATTATTTAGATCGAGTCATCACTGCCACTTCTATTATTTTTCTATTAGCATCAATAGGAATCACCTTCTCGTTCATCTCAAGAGTCTTTGATACCAAGATAGGAGGAGTGACCGCGGTCCTAATGTTACTCTGCGAGTTGTTGTGGCGTTTTTCACAGACCGGCCTGCCTCAAATGTTAATGCTTTTCCTATTTACGTTGGGAAGTTACTTGGTATTCAGAGCAGTAGAAGCCCAGTGCATGGAACGCAAACCTATATGGTTCCTGTTATTTGCGGCATTCTGCTTTGGGTTGCTTGCGCTGACTCATTGGCTAGCAGTTTGGCCATTCGTCGGGCTATTAATATTTTCATGTTTTTATTTTAAACCTATAGGAACTGCAGCTTTTTCTATGCTGGCCGTCTTTCTAGTCATTATTCTTCCATGGTGTTTCCGTAATTTAATTACTTCAGGATCAATATTCGGATCCGGATACTATGCCATGTTTGGAGGAATGGGAGCGTACGAAGAAGAGATTTATCGCACCTATAACCGTGGAGCAGGGAATATATTTGCTAAAGGATTCGCCTCAAAGGTCCTAGGAACTTCACTCAATCAATTAAATGGAATCTATGCTTTTCTTGGTTCCATAGCTGTCGCTCCACTTTTCTTTGTGTCCCTCCTTCACCCATTTAAGCGCCCGCAAATTGCAGCATTCCGATGGTTCATACTGGCCATGTGGATACCTGCAGTCATAGGAATGTCGCTCTTTGGATTGGCTGATGGCAGCACAGATCCGAATCAGCTGCACTTACTTTTTATTCCTCTCATGACAGGTTATGGCATTGCAATGCTGGCAATCTTATGGAGCAGGATAGGAATAGCGCCCGGTCTGAAAACTATTGCTGATAACGGACATTTATGGATTGCTATTTTGCTAAGCACTGTCCCCATGATTTTAAATCTAATACCAGGTGTTCCGAGGGCCCTGGGAGGTGAGAAAGAAAGACTCACACCTGGCCTGCTAATTTCGCATATTCGTGAAAGTGCGGAACCTGAGGAAGTTGTTGTTACAGATTCTCCATGGGATGTTGCCTGGTACGGAGACAGAACAGCTCTCTGGTTACCGACAACAAAATCACAACTTCGTGAAATCATGAAGCGAACTGAGAAAAACAATAATCCCATTTCAGGTATTTTGATTACTCCTAAATCATTGGACAAATCCTTGAGGGATTTAATTTACCGCAGAGAAAAAGAATGGGGTTCTCTAATTCTGGGCCAAAACATATTCATGGCAAGCAAAATGAGAACTAAGGTGCAGCCAAAGTCCTGGATGCCGAGTGGGAGAGGATTAATAAACTCTTTTGAAGGTCTTCCATTTACAGAACCCGATCAAAAAATGAGTTCAATTGGTTACTTCTATTATACAAATCCAAACAAATAATCTATATCTCTCTACATTTGTAAATTCCCTCCAGAACTTGAAATGTCGATTTTCACTTTCCATTATTCGATAAAACATTAATTATCAAAGGATCAGAGATCATTTTAGGAATGCCCCAAAAAAAAACAAAAGGAACAGACGAAAACCTTCAATTTGAGGAAGCAATAGAGAAACTCGAATCCATAATTGAGCGAATGGAAAGCGAACGGATCCCTCTGGAAGAACTTTTAAAAGACTACGAAGAAGGAACAAAATTACTTAAATTGTGCCGGAACCGTATCGAGGGAGCTCGTCAAAAAGTCGACAAAATTAATAAGGAACTGACAAATGGATCAGTAATACTTGAAAGTCTTGACGAAGGTGATATTTCCGGCGATGAGGAAGCTGACGATTAATTTTGCTTTTAAGCTCCAAATATTCTCTCAAAAATAGTGAACTTTCCTGAAATAAAAAGCCCCAAGGATCTTAAAGAACTCCCAGAAGAGCAACTCGATGATTTAGCTTCTGAAATTCGTCGAGTTCTTATTGAAAGTCTGTCACAAACTGGTGGGCATCTGGGCCCTAATCTTGGAGTCGTTGAATTAACGCTCGCCTTACATCGTGTCTTTGAAACCCCCAAAGACAAGTTCATCTTTGACGTCTCACACCAAGGCTATGTTCACAAGATGCTGACAGGGAGATGGAATAAAATAGATACCATTCGTCAGTACGAAGGCCTTAACGGTTTCCTGCTGCGTAGTGAAAGCGAGCATGATTGTTATGGTGCAGGGCATGCTGGAACGGCCCTTTCAGCAGCACTTGGAATGGCCACCGCAAGAAAGTTAAAAGGTACTGATGATCACGTTGTAGCAGTTGCCGGTGATGCGGCATTTACCAGTGGCCCAACATTCGAAGCTCTTAACAACGTCGCCAACCTTGATAGTCCGTTCATTATCGTCCTGAATGACAATGAATGGTCAATCGATAAAAACGTTGGAGCCATTGCAAAATACTTTAATAAAATCACAACAAGTAAGGCTTACTCAGGACTGCATGATGCTGCTGCTAATTTTGTGGCAAAAACAATGGGGAAAGGCGTGAGTCGTCTCGCTTCAAAAGTTGAAAAAGGAGCCAAGAACGTACTCGTACCCAGCGTGTTATTTGAAGAATTCGGGTTGCGTTACTACGGTCCGATTGATGGACATGATCTACCACTTCTCATCAAGACCTTTGAATTTCTTAAAGAACAGAAAGAACCAGTCATCCTGCACATTATCACCGAAAAAGGTCATGGTTATCAACCAGCTCTCGACAAGCCAGATAAATTTCATGGACTTGGAAAATATAAAATTGAGACAGGAGAAACGGACCCAAGCGCAGTACCAACCTACTCACAAATATATGGTGAATATCTCACTAAGTTTGCAAAAGAGGATAAACAAATAACTGCTATAACCGCAGCAATGCCCGGAGGGACTGGACTCACCGCATTCAGAGACAGTGAAGAAGTAA
>JABSSR010000274.1 GCA_013213965.1 Verrucomicrobiales bacterium
CCAATTTCTACCCCGTTGAGGTAAGCTACAAAACCATCGTCTATGATTACCTTCAGCTGCAATGAGGAAACTTGTTTACCGGTAAGATCAAACGTGAAAGGAAAGCGGAAATAACCACTCGCGTTAGTGCCACGCATATCATCCTTGATATTGGTTACGATGGAATTTTCTAGGATTCCGCCAGAAGACTCGAATCCGATTGCGGTCTCAGCTTCGGTCCAGGTTGAATCATCAAACTTTGCAGGGCTCTGCTTCCATGTGTTGCCGAGAGAATCGTCTGACGCGATAAAGTATTTAGCTATTGAGCCGGATCTGACTAGCGTTTCAATATTAGCTCCGTCCGATACTCCAATTCCATACGAAATGTTTTCAAATTGCTCGGGATAGGCGGGAGCAATTTCGCTGACTACGGTGAGGCCGTCCGCCTCTATTAGACCAAGGTAGTCGCCGCCACGGTCAAGTGTGAAGCTTGCATGAAGTTCACCGGCACCTGCGCGGTCCTTCCCGGAGGCAAAAACGATGAGGGAATTGCCGGCAGAGATTTCAGTTGCTGGGAATTTCCATCGAGTCAGGTCGTTCTGGTTATTGGTAAGATAAGATCCTTCCAATGAAACTGTTTGATTGCCGGTATTGGTGATTTCAATCCAGTCTGAGGGAGCGCCGTCGGAGTCTCGGAAGCTTTCGTCCGCGACCGCCATTATTTCGGTGATAACGATTTGTGCTGTGGCAACGTTCAGTAAAATTAGTGATACCCAGACACTAGTCACTGAGCGTGCCAATAACGCATAATTGTGTCTGTTGTAAGTAGTCATTTCGAAGGCATACTATCGTTACCGGTGGGTGCGCTCAACCTCGTATTGTCAGGGAATTTGAAACTATAAACAGGGGGAAAAGACAAAACTGGAAATAACTTGCCTCTTTTGATGCTGAACTAGTATTATTCAGGTTATGAGTTTTTGGAGAATTTGGTTCACAGCTACTTGTTTGGTTTTGATTGGGTTAGTGACACGACTCGAGGCCGGTGTCTTGAGCCTTGATGGAACTTCCCACGTTGAACTTGCCAATCCATCAGGTGTTTTTCCGATTGGTAATGATTCCTTTACCATTGAAGCTTGGATTAACCCGACAAGTATTCCTGCGGGCGGTGGATCTGGTGGTCAGATTACGTTTTGGGGGAACCAGTCCGGGAACCAGGCCAACGGTTTCCGAATGGCGGGGAATGCAGGAGTTGTGCATTATTTCTGGGGGAACGACCACGCCGTTAGCGGCCTCGGTGATATGCTGGATGACTCGACAGGTCCGAGCGGAGACGGTTGGCATCACGTGGCTATTTCTTATGACGGTGATTCCAGTCAGTCTACCTGGTATAAGGACGGTGAGGTTATTGGCGCAGCGAACCAGACACGTAATCCTGGAATCAACGTTGCTGATGCAAATTACCGGATCGGTTCGCGGCTCAACGGAGAGTTCTTTCATGGATACATTGATGAGTTAAGGGTCTGGTCCAGTGCTCGTTCGGATTCTGAGATTCTTTCCAATTTTGATTCACAGATTAATCCTTCGAGTTCCGATCTTGTTGCTTATTATCAGTTTGAAGGTGCCGAAGATTTTTCCGATTCAACAGAAAATGCCAATGATGGGACTCCGAGAGGCGTTGGGGCAACAGTGGACACTGGTATTGATTCGCCGGCACAACCTCAATTGGATGCAGATGAAGATGGAATTCCGGATTTCTGGGAAGACGAAAATAACGTTGATGATCCCGATGGTGACCCCGACAACGACGGACTGAGCAATGCGGCTGAATACGCAGCAAAAACGGATCCGAACGCAGAAGACTCGGATGAGGATGGGCTTGGCGATGCAGCGGAGATCAACGACCACAATACCGACCCCGCTTCAGCGGATACGGATGGTGACGGCCTTGAAGACGGAGAAGAAGTTAACGGCACAAATGGATTCACTTCTGACCCAAACTTGATCGACACAGACAATGATTTCGTGAATGATTTTGCCGAGGCTGAGGGAGGAACTGATCCCAATGATCCCTCTGATCCGGTTAAGAAGGGAGGAGTTCTTGAACTTGATGGTCAGGTCGCCAACTTTGTGACTTTTAACAATGATTCAGGACTCATTCCGATCGGCGCTTCTTCATTTACTATCGAGGCATGGATTAACCCGACCAGCATTCCTGACGGCGGGGGAAGCGGAGGGCAGATTACTTTCTGGGGGAACCAGAGCGGTCAGAAGGCGAACGGTTTCCGTATGGCAGGCAATCAAGGTCTGAGACATTATTTTTGGGGGAATGATCACGATGCCAATACTTCTGAGGACATGTTGAGTGACACAACAGGTCTGAATGGGGACGGTTGGCACCACCTAGCTCTTTCTTACGATGGTGATACCAACAGCTCGACATGGTTTCACAATGGAATTTCTGTTGGAACGAAAGTGCGGAGCACTGATCCTAACGTTGATGATGCCAATTACCTCATTGGAAAGAGAATCACAGGGGAACCTTTCCACGGTTTCATCGATGAGTTGCGGATCTGGAACGTATCTCGCACAGACGAGGAGATTGTTGAAAATTTCGAGCTTGAACTCTCTGGCGAAGAAAACCTCGTGTCCTACTGGAACTTTAATACCGGCCTAACCGATATTACAGGTAACGGCCATGACGGGATCGCGGTAGGAAGTGCCAGTATTAACAGTATGCTGAATGCTCCGGTCAGTTCATCGGCTTCTTTAGAAATTACTGAAGTTGCTTATGATCTTTCCGGTGACGAGGTTACGATTGTCTGGACATCACGTTCTGGTAGAACCTATGCGCTTGACTACTCCGAGAACCTGATGGACTGGAGCGAGATTGATGACGGCATTGCCGCGGACGGGGACTCGACAGAATTCACCGATGTCTTGCCGCCCGGGACAATGATGCGTTTTTGGCGAGTCCGCGAAATGGATCCCTAACGCTTCAGCGTGAGGTTTTTTGTTCCTGCCTGAACCTTTTGTTCTCTTATTTTTCCGTCCGGCCAGTGGACTGTTAAGGTTGTGTTTTTCCTTGGCATAGCAAAGAACAGCACCGGGGCGGACTGTGAGAGGTATCCTGATCCGAGGTAGAGTTCGGCGGACTGTATTGGATTGGAGTTTAATGTAAGCTTGGTGCCTGGCATTACTGGTAGTCGGACGGAGAGAATGCCGGGCGCGGTTGACTTGAAACTGCGCACCCGGTCACTGTTTATTCCAATGTGCAGATCCGGGAGGCTGTCTCCGTTTGTGTCAGACAATGTGGCCGACATGGCATCACCGGAAACCGATACGCCGCTCTGAGCCGACCTGATTGCATTAAATTTTCCATTTCCCATTCCAGTCATCAATAATGAGATGCCTCCATCCATACGTCCTGTTTCGGGTTGCGGGCTGAAAAAATTCTGTGCGATGACGAGGTCCGGGTTCCCGTCACCGTTGAATTCACCGGAGACGATTCCGAATCCAGGAGCTATCTGGGCAAGGCGGGGGAACGGGATGAATTTAAATCCTGCCTTCCCGTCATTGACCAGCAAACCACTTTCCAGGGCACGAGTCTCGAGCTGTATTGCGCGATCGAGTAACTGAGGACTATAGATGTCTTTCAGCTCGGATACGGCGAAGGAGCGATAAGTGTCGAATTTTTTTCCAAGCGAAGGGATTGCCTGGGTCGAGCAACTTCGTCCTCTGATCGGGTAGCAGATTGTTCCTTCAAACTCGGCTTCTACGAGTCTTTTTTTTCCGGAATTGTCAAATTCTCCATAGTAAAGCAGTATCGGGTGTTCTGCGCTGGCATGATACTTGGTGTTGAGTCCAAAATTGGTAACTGCGTAGTCCATGTCGCCATCACCATCAGCGTCCGTGCCGGTGATTCCGTTCCACCATCCGGTCCTATCGGCCAGACCCGCCTCTATGGTGTGGTCTTCGAGTTTACCCTGAAAGTTCAGATACAAGGCGACAGAACCCCACTCCCTTGTTAACAACAGGTCAAGCCAACCGTTATTATCAGCGTCAGACCATATTGCTCCGGTAACCATGCCGGCTCCTTTTAATGTTGGAGCTAATATAGTGGTCTTATCTATAAAGATTCCC
>JABSSR010000275.1 GCA_013213965.1 Verrucomicrobiales bacterium
ACGCGTCTTAGGTGTGTCTTGGTTTCTGCAAAGACCTTGTCCAGACTATTGGGACCAGTTCCGCCTACTCCTCCCGCGTCGTAAACTGCGATCTTTAATTCTTTAGATTTTTTAGGAACGAGGACATGGACAGACTCTTTTTCAACCATTCCGAGATGGCTAAGTAGGACATGGACCATTAACCGGTGCTGCCGTGTTCTTGTGGATATGGGTTGGTTTTTTTTAGTAGTTTCCAAGATCATGGAGTTTGCATCGATACGCTCATGAGCTGCCCGAGCAATGCTGCCGTCGACCGGATATCGTAGGCGGACGAACTTTTTCTTGGGATCAGTTATCGGTGCATTGACTGCTTTTAGCATTTTAGGCACCACCTCATTGGCTAAATTTCCTTTGGTGTCGATGATTGAGGTACCGACCGAGTCTGAATTTAGCTGATGAAAATCGTATCCTTCGTGCAAGTCAATGAACCAGTCAGGTTTGATGTTTTTAAGATACTCCCAAAGAGTAGATGCTGGTAGATCTTTGGCGTCCGGTCCTTCCTTGGTCTTAGGGAAATTGCGGTTCAGATCTCGTAATTCTTTTGACTTGCCGGGTAAGTACCGTGTGTCGGCCCTTAGGCCGGGTAAGTTTACTTTTGGAACAATTATCAACTGACCTTTTTTGATTGGCCAGTGACGGATCTGTTCAGCTGCTCGTGCTCCGGCCGGTTCATTTCCGTGTATTCCCCCAGTGATGAATACGATTGGTCCTTCTATCCCGCTATCCCTTTGGTAAAAGGGGGTCTCCCATTTAGTGCCCTCTGCAAGGAGCCCTGTTGAGGATTTCTCCGCACCTAGGGAATTGAGCCCTATTCCCAAGAATAACAGGAATGGAATAGTACGTATCATTGAAGAATTAATTAGTAAAATATCTGGTCAATCTAACATAAAAAATGCCTAATAAGCATATGAAAAGAATGTGCTATGCCTTGTTTCTGGTAGCGTTTGGTATTGCTGACTTGGAAGCTCAGCGACAGCAGTCTGAAGAGGGTCAGAGCCGAAGCGGTAGATTTGGCCGTCAGATGGATACTGACGGGGACGGTAAGATCTCTCGCAAAGAATTTCCCGGGCCTAAGGAGACCTTTGATCAATTTGATAAAGACAAAGATAATTTCCTATCCAATGACGAACGCAATGCGATGCGTCAGAGCCGAGGCCGCAATGGTTTTGGTGGGCGTGGTAATCAGGGTGGAGGATTTCGAAGACCCAATCAGGGAGGAGGCTCCGACCTGGCTGAACAATTATTCAAGGCCATTGATGATGATAAAAATAAGACAATATCTTCCAAAGAATGGAAGAGCTACTTTGATGAAATTATGAGTGAAGCAGACAAGGACAAAGATGAAACAATCAGTGACGAGGAATGGCAGGCATGGATACAAAGAAGGCAATCAAGTTCAAGACTAGATGGCCGCGGGAACGGTCCCAATGTAGGTGACCCTGCACCCAAAGTCAGTGCACAGTTCATGAATAAAAAAGGCAGCCTCGAATTCAACAATATTACGCGGCTTTCAGTTATTATCTTTGGGTCATATACTTGAGGCCCCTTCTCAAGGGATGCCGGGAGCCTCCAAAAAGTGTACGAAACCTATGGCAAGGAAGCAGACTTCTATTGGGTTTATATTCGTGAAGCTCACCCATTGGGTTCTTCTCGTCCCTCGCCATTGAAAATTGAGCAACCTAAGACATTTTCGGAGCGTGAAGAGATTGCGCAATCCTGTCAGGCCGGACTGAATCTTTCGGTTCCATTATTAGTGGACGATATTAAAGATACTGTTTCACGTGCCTTCGATGCCATGCCTGATCGTATGTATATCATAAGCAAAGATAATCGCATTGCCTACAAGGGCGGTATAGGACCCCGTGAATTTGATGTTTCAGAGATGCAGGAAGAGCTCAAAAAGCTTATCGGGGAAAAATGAAAACCTTTGTTTTTCATATAGTTTTTTATGCCTTTCTTTTAGCACCGACCTCTCATGCCAATGATCGACTCAACGTGATTTTGATAATGGCTGATGACTCGGCCGCGGATAATTATGGGTGTTACGGGAGTAAGTTTTTCTCTACACCACGGCTCGATGCTTTGGCTCGGACCGGTGCCAAGTTCAATCATTGTTACTCTGAGCCAGTGTGCACTTCGAGCCGGGTTAAGATAATGACCGGGCGTGATGGTATCCGGAATTATGTTCAATTTGGAACTTTGGACAAGGATGAGGTCACTTTCGGAAACATGATGAAGGACGCTAATTATGAGACAGCTATTGCGGGTAAGTGGCAGCTTCACGGAGGATCTCGTGGTACTCTGGCTCCGGCCTGTGGTTTTGATAATTACTGCTTATGGAATTATCCGGGCACTTCGCGTTCTAGGTTCTGGGATCCCAGTCTTATGCGTGATGGTAAACTCATGGAAACAACTGAAAAAGATTATGGTCCTGACATTCTTACGGATTACCTGATTGAGTTCATTGGTAAAAACAGATCCAAGCCTTTCTTTGCTTATTATCCAATGCTGCTTGTCCATTCTCCTTTTTTGAAGACTCCCGACAGTAAGCTTAATGCCAACAGATTAACATCTAAGAGCCTTACGAACTTTCGTGATATGACAGCGTACGCGGATAAGTGTGTGGGAAGAATCGTTGATGCACTTGAGAAATATGAGTTACGTGAGAAGACCGTGATCATTTATACTACGGATAACGGTACTGGCCGTTCACTGACTTATCCTTATGGCAAGGAAAAGCGAAAAGGAGAAAAGGCCTATGCGACTGATGGTGGAACGCACGCGCCCCTGATCGTCAATTGTCCAGGCACTGTTCCTGCTGGGACCGTTAGTGATGATCTAGTGGATTTTTCAGACGTACTTCCCACGATCGCCGATATCACTGGCGCCAAATTACCGGAAGTGAAACTGGATGGGCGCAGTTTTTGGCCCCAGTGCCTAGGAACAAAAGGCAATCCCCGTGATTTTATTTTTCAATACTACTACCCTAAATATAAGCCGGCCGCGGCCAAGCATGGTCAGGGAGTTAATGACCAGGAAATTATATGGGCTCAGAACCAGCGTCATAAGCTTTACCGTGACGGGACTTTGTATGCTGTAATTGACCGTTACGAAAAGACTCCCCTCAGTCCTGGAGTCAGTACCCAAGCTGACAAGGACCGTGATCTTCTCCAAAAAGGGCTCGATTCAATGCCATTGAAGGCTGCTAAACTGAGTTTAGAGAAGAAGAAATAGATTTTGAGCAATTAACTTTCTTTCCGGAATAAATTTATAGAATCGGCCAATGATTAGAATAAAAACAAGGGTCCTTAAGATTACCGTATTTATAATTCATTTTATATTGGTACCGGTTTCAATTGCCGAGCGTAAGCCGAACATTGTTTTTGTCCTGGCTGATGATCTTGGTTGGGCAGAACTTGGTTGTTATGGCAATAAATTCAATGAGACTCCGAACCTTGATCGAATGGCACGTGAAGGTATGCGCTTTGCTCAGGCCTATGCTGCGGCTCCGGTCTGCTCTCCATATCGTGCGGCATTATTAACTGGGTTGCATCCAGCCAGATTGGGGATCATGGATTATCTCAGACCCAATTCTGCGAACCGTCTCCCGTCTGACTTAGTTACTTTGCCGGAAACGCTCCAAGGAAATGGCTATTCGACTGGGATGATTGGAAAATGGCACCTTTCCGGATACAGTTATCATGAGGCGGAATTTGAAACTCGACCAACGGATCATGGCTTTGACTGGAACTTTGGATCAGAGCTCAAGGGGGTCGGAAATGGTGCCAATACTTGGCCTTACATCTTTCGTACCCAACCGATCCGATGGATTGATATCGAGAAGAATCGTCTCGGTGAAAAAGAAAATCTGACGGACCGATTAAACTTTGAGGCTGTTGATTTTATTAGGCGTAACAAAGAAAGACCTTTTTTCCTATATCTCTCGCACTATGCGCCGCATTCTATTCTCAACGGCAGACCAGATCTTGTGGAAAAGTATCGCAAGAAACATCCTCCTGGAAAATCAGGACGCAAGAATTGCTATATTTGTGAGGACGCTGGTCTCGGCAAAGGTGATCCTGGTAATCATTGGGCCATGGATCATAATCCGCACCTCGCGGCAATGCTTGAGGGTATTGATGATGGGATCGGTAAGATTCGCGCTGAACTTGCTGCGCAAAAACTTTTAGAGAATACCATATTCATTTTCTCCAGTGACAATGGAGGTGAGTCCAGTGTCTGTTCAAATGCTCCGCTCCGTGGCGGAAAAAGTCAGCTCTATGAGGGAGGGATCCGAGTGCCTCTCATCATTCAATGGCCGGACAGTGTCCCGGCCGGAACCGTGAACGAGGTACCGATCATGAATTCCGATTTTTATCCAACCTTATTGAATGCTGCGAACATCAATTTGACAGGCGAGGTGGACGGATCATCAGCACTTACTAACTGGAAAGATCCGAAAGCGCCCAGAGAACAGCCCCTTTATTGGCATTATCCGCTCGATCGACCACATTTTCTTGGTGGATTCAGTGGTGGTGCTGTGCGGGACGGTGACTGGAAACTTATCGAGAAATTTGATTCAGGCTCTACTGAACTCTATTCTCTAGTTAAGGATCCTTCTGAGGAAAAAGATATCTCTAATCAATACCCGGACAAGGTCATTGAGCTTAAGAAAAAGCTATCTGAA
>JABSSR010000276.1 GCA_013213965.1 Verrucomicrobiales bacterium
CCACCGACCTTGGTGAATGTGACCGTACTTGACTTTGATGCGAGTTGGCGCTTCGAGGAAGACGCTGGAGAGTCGGGACTTCCGGCTGGATGGGAAGACGTTTCCCACCCGGATTGGCCGAGTGGTCCGGGCCTGATAGCACAGGAGACCTCGGCGTTGAACGAACCTATACGGACTGACATTGATCTGGCCCCGCCAACGTTGACCTACTACTTCGAGACGGAATTCAACCACGTCGGCGGAGCCGTAGACGAACTTATCGTTCAACATTACGTTGACGACGGTGCGGTATTTTATCTTAACGGTGTTGAGATCGAGCGATTTAACATGCCCGGCGGCACAGTTACGCCCACGACGCTCGCTAGCCCAGGTGTCACTAACGCGACCGTTAACAGCTTTATTCTCGTGAATCCGAACGTTGTTTCCGGCAGTAATCGAATCTCGGTCGAGGTGCATCAATCTTCTTCAGGTAGCAGCGATATCGTGTTCGGGGCGCGGGTCATTGTGGGCACGTTCACCCCGTCGGGTAATTCACCGATACCGTATGCATTGCGCGACGAGGAATGGGTCGAATTGTTCAACCGCGGTCCAATGCCCGTCAATCTCACTAACTGGAAACTCGATGGAGGGATCAATTTTAATTTTCCTGACGGAACTATGATAGGAGAAAGAGAGTATCTGGTCATTGCCAAGGACGCTACAGCACTTGCAGGGAAACACTCTACGGCAAAAATTATCGGCAATTATTCCAACCGGCTTGGAAATGGTGGCGATCTGATTGTCCTCAAAGATCCGGTCGGTAATCCAGCCGATGAGGTCGTCTACTACGATTCCGGCCACTGGCACGCTGCGGCCGACGGAGGAGGATCCAGTCTCGAACTTCGTGATCCCGAATCCGACAACACCGTCGCCGAATCGTGGGCTCCGAGTGACGAGACTAATAGGAGTGACTGGAAGATCTATAGCTACGAGGGTATCGCTGAGAGCGATGGCCAGGGCAATAATGTCTATCATGAATTCCTCCTCGGTCTTCTCGACGCGGGAGAACTTCTACTCGATGACGTCAGCGTGATCGAGGATCCGGGTGGCACGAACATCGAGTTTATTAAGAACGGTGATTTTGAGGGTGACGGTCTGGGCTCCGAACCTGATAAGTGGCGATGCATTGGCACACATGGCAGCCACGGACGGACCGTGGTGGTGGATGACCCCGATGAACCGGGGAACCGCTGTCTGCACGTTGTCTCTACCGGTCCGACCGAGGATAAACATAATAAAATCGAAACTACTTTCGCAAACAACGAGCGCGTGGTTCTTGGACAAACATACCGTATCACCTTTCGTGCCAAGTGGCTTACCGGGTCCAATCAGGTCAATACGCGCCTGTATTTCAGTTATCTGCAGCGCACTAACCTGCTCGAAGTGCCTGAGGTCTGGGGAACGCCGGGCGCGTCGAACTCAACGTTAGTCGTCAACTCTGGTCCATCAGTTACCGGCCTGCGCCACGCGCCGGTTGTTCCTGAAGCGAACCAGAGTGTTTCAGTGTTCGCCAAAGTTGATGATCCTGATGGTGTCGCCGACGTGACATTATTTTATTCGGTCAATGGTGGTACCTTCCGATCGGGAGTCATGTCTGAGCGCGGCGCCGGTATCTACAGCGGCACGGTTCCTGGACAATCAGCCAAAAGTATTGTGCGTTTTTACCTGCACACTCAAGACAACGCCGGAGCCATATCATTTTATCCCCCACAGGGTTCCGAGTCGGGCGCATTCTACAAAGTCCAGGACAACTTAGCCGACTCCTCTGGCCTGCGGCACAATTTCCGTATCATTATGGCTAACAATGACCGCAGTTTCTTGTTCCGCAATACTAATCGTATGAGCAACGATCGTTTCCCGGTCACCGTGATTGAGGACGAACAGACCGTCTATTATGATATCGGACTGCGGCTCAAGGCTAGCGGTTTCGGCCGATACTCAAGCGGCCACTACGGGTTCAATATGGAGTTTCAACCTGACCGCTTATTTCGCGGCGTGCACAAAACGATCTCAGTCGAACGTAGCCCGAACCTGAAAGAAATTCTTGCCAAACACCTAACCAATCGTGCCGGCGGAACCTACTCGTCGTTTTATGACGATGTTGCTTACATTATTAATCCTAATCCCGGTCACCAAGGTCCTGGTCTACTTGCAATGACGCGTCACACTAAGCGCTTCTTTAACGGCCTATTTCCTGGTTCGGGTGACGGCACGCTGTTTAACCTCGAGTTGCTCTACAATCCAAACGGCACGACTGGCGGTTCGGAGGGACTCAAGATAAACAACCCCTACAACCATAATGGTGGGATTTATGAGTTGCGTGACCGCGGCGACGACAAAGAACCATATCGCTGGGGATTTCAGATCAGAAGTGCCCGTGGCCGTGACGATTATTCCCGGATTGTCGCACTAAATCAAACGGTAGGAAATCTGAGGGGTGTAGAATTGAAGACGGCTCTCGATGAACTTATCGATGTCGATCAATGGATGCGCAGCTTTGCCATGTTCTCGCTGAACGGCAATGATGATACCTATGGCCGCATCTGGCCCCACAATTTCCGTTTCTATGTGCGCCCAACTGACCAAAAAATTATGGTCTTTCAATGGGATCTCGATCGAGCGTTCAATCTCAGCACCAGTGCATCGGTTACGCCTGGTAACAATATTTCCAGGCTTTTCTCAATCCCTGAGTATCGTCGTTTATTCAATGGACATCTTCTTGATCTCGCCGAAACCACGTTTAATTCAACATACGTAACTCCGTGGGCTTCCCATCTGAGCATGCTCACTGGCAGCGGTCTTACCGGGCTCAGGGGATACGTGCAGGGCCGCGCAAATTTTGTTCTCAGGAGCCTCCCTGCAGCGATTCCTTTCGCCATTACCACCAACGGTGGTGGTAATTTTTCAATCGCTAATACCGTTTCGAACTTGGCTGGTGACGGGTGGATTGACGTGCACACGATCGAGATTAACGGTCAACCTGCGATGCTCAACTGGACCGACGCGAACAGTTGGAAGACTGATGTCCACTTGGCATCAGGTGCAAACGCGATAACGCTCACAGCGCGTAACTTCCGCGGGACCATAGTCGGCAGTGATACTATCATTATCACTAACACTAGCGGGACCGATCTTGCCAGTGCCTCCAATAGCGTCATTTCTGAAATTCACTACCACCCTGCCGACCCGAACCAAGCCGAGATTAACGCAGGCTTCATCAATTCGGACGAGTTCGAATTCGTTGAAGTAACTAACATTAGTACTAAACCAGTCGATTATACCGACGCAAGTCTCAGAGAAGCGGTTGAGTTCAGATTTCCAAACAATACGGTGCTCGGTCCAGGTCAGCGAGCTATTATTGTTACCAACCGAGCTGCTTTCGTGTTCCGTTACGGTGCCGGTGAAAGATCGATCCTTGGAGAATACAGCGGTAAGTTCAATAATGCCGGGGAACAATTAATATTTAAAGCTGCTGATGCTTCAATTATCGCCGATATAAGCTATAGCGATGATGCACCATGGCCAACGAGTTCTGACGGGGACGGATACAGCCTGATCCGTCTATACCCGAACAAAACTACATTCGATCTTAATGATCCCCGCAATTGGAGCAGTAGTCGCGACATCGGTGGTGATCCGGGTAATGCTGACAGTTACACTGTTGAGCATTGGCTTGCCGAACATAGCCTTGCGCCCGAAGTAGATTTACTTGTCGATACTGATACTGATGGATTGGTTGACCTGTTAGAATATGCTATCGACGTTGATCCAAATAGCGCAGAAGAAAACATTATGCCTTTAGTTACCATTGAGCCGATCGAAGTCGATGGAGTCATCGAAGATTACCTCGTCTTTCAATATCGCCGTCACATTGGTGTGATGGATATCCTTTTTACACCCCGTGTCTCTTCCGGAGATCTAGAGTGGAGTTCTAGTTCGGATGACATTGTATATATTGATACGCGCAACAACGGGAACGGTTCGGCGACGATGCGGTTCCGTAGCGCAATTCCTTTCACAGAGAATTTGCGAGAATTTTTCAGTTTACGTATCGAAAAAGTGTTGGACGAGTAGTCTTGTTTGATTGAAATGAAGACGGAGAAGGATTAATTCGAAAGAACGTCTGACCAAAAGAATTGATGGGATCTTCTTCGATCAGATAATCACTGCAACCTCAAAGATCTGGCAGCGATTTAAAAGTGCCTATCCATGGTGCAAATTGAAATGGAAGTTGAGTGGCTTTGAACCCTGCAGCGCCGTTTCCAAGAAAATCCTGGCCTCCAAATCCACTCGTGTTCATGTGATTGCGGATTTGTATTTTGTAAAGAGTCAATACAAGACTTAGTGGATTGCCTTTTTCATTCAATGATATGATAATCTATGAATGAAAGAGCTAAAATTAATATTAGGATTTCTAATTTGTTTAATTACTAACAGTGTCTCTTCGCCTAAAAAATCGGATCTTAATTCAGTATCTATAAAATCCTTATCATTTCATGCAGAAGGGAAAGGGGGTGCTGTGGCAGCGGAAGATCCTGAAGCTGTAAGGGCAGGAATATTTATTCTTCAGAATGGTGGGAATGCGGCTGATGCGGCTGTTTCGATAATGCTGACCGCAAGCGTTGTTGATTATGGAATGTTTGCCATAGGGGCGGAAGTCCCCTTCATTATTTACGATCAGCGTTCAGGAAAGGCGAAGACGCTATCGGGTCTGGGTTCAGCGCCATTGGATAAAAAATCGATCCCCTTTTATTATTCAGATGGTATTCCTGGTGGCGGTGGAATTCACTCAGTTCCTGTACCCGGTGCGGTTCACTTATTTTTTACTGCACTGATTGAATACGGGACAATGACTTTTGCTGAGGTGTCGCGACCCGTGCTTCGAATTTTAGATGCTGGTGGTCAAGATTGGTATGATGAATTAGCAACGACCCTAAGGAAATTAATTGATAGAGAATCTTCCACTGTAGGTAGTCGAGAGGAAAAGTTAAAAGCAGCACGTGATCGTTTTTACAAAGGTGATATAGCTAAGCAATTAGTAGATTACTATAAGGAGAAAGGAGGGTTTCTTCGTTTGCGAGATTTAAATGAGCATAGGACTCTCATTGAGGATCCTGTCAGTATAAATTATCGAGGATATACTGTGTTAAAGTGTGGTCCCTGGACACAAGGACCTTACCTGTGTCAGACATTGCAAATCCTGGAAGGTTTTAAGATTCAGGAAATGGGGCACTTGTCTGCTGATTATATACATGTGCTCACAGAATCTATGAAACTAGGGTTAGCTGATCGTGACTATTATTATGGTGATCCAAGATTTGTGGATGTGCCATTAGTCGGCTTGTTATCTAAACGCTATGCTGAAATTCGCCGTCCTCTTGTTGATATGAACATTGCATCAATGGAAGTCCGTCCTGGTGATCCTATTGAGATGAAAGCATTAGTGGATGAACCTGCTAAGTATCGGCCGGGACCGGGAGGAACGACTACCTGTGTAGTCGCTGACCGTTGGGGTAACTTTGTTGCAGCAACTCCAAGTGGTAATGGCCCCTACAATATTTGTGAACCTCTAGGCATAGCCCATGGGAATCGATTACGAAGCTTGAACACAGCACCTGGTCATCCGAACAGGATCGAGCCAGGCAAGAGACCTAGGATCACTCTTACTCCTACATTAGTTTTGAAAGAGGGATTGCCTGTCATGGGAATCAGTGTAGCGGGCGGTGATTTGCAGGATCAAACTACACTTAATTGTTTACTTAATGTTATTGAGTTTGGAATGAAGCCAAAAGAAGCTGTCACTGCGAATCGTTTTTCTACTAGGCATCATGAAAATTCATTTAATCCTGAACGTTTTCGCAGAATTGATGCTCTAGGAAGGCTCACATTGAATAAGGGTATAGGTAAGGATGTTATAACAGATTTAGTTAAGAGGGGGCACAAAGTTTCAATTTCAGGAGGTCCTATAGCCTCTCCTGTAATGATTTATTTTGATCGTAAAAAGAAAGAGTTTTTAGCTGCAGGTGACCCTAGAGCTAGTCGGCATGCGGCTGTTCTTGAGTTAAATTCTGACTGATATTTTATAGGATATATAATTCTTTCAAGATTATAAAATTGGGATCGACTCAACTATCATTAAAATTAATAATGATTGGCAATGAGGTTAATAACCGTTCTCTTTTTTTTGATTACTTTAAGAATTGGGTCAGCTCAGATTCCAAGTCCTGATGATGCGCCGTTGCCTCTTTCTCCTGAGCAAAGCAAGAAGCATTTCAAATTAACAGATGGGTTTCGTATTGATCTCATCGCTTCAGAACCTCTGATACGAGATCCGAGTTGCATTGCTTGGGACTCTAAAGGTCGCTTATTTGTTACTGAAATACACGGTTATAATTTAGAGGGTCATCTGGATGTAACTGAACTGAACAAAACTGGCAAATTAGACAAATCAATCCGTCGTGTTCGCGTAGGGCCAAAATTAAAAGAAGAAGCTCAAAAGGGACAAACTGGCAGTCTTAAATTATTGCGTGATTTAAACGGTGACGGGAAAATGGACGAGTCGATTCTGTGGGCCGATGATATACCGGCAGCATATGGGATAATCGCTTTGGATCAGGGTGTGATTATTACAGCGGCTCCTCATATCTTATTTTTTGCAGATACTAATGGTGACAATAGGCCTGACGTGCGTAAGACACTTTTCACTGGTTTCACTGTTGGGGAAATGGAAAGGGCTATTAATAATCCAGTCATGGGGCCTGATGGATGGATATATGCTGGTCAGGGATGGGGAGGTGGAGATATTACTGGCCCTAACTTAAAGGGATTGGTCAAGATGGGAAGAACTGACTTTCGATTCAAGGCTGACGGATCAGCCATTGAGCCGGCCAGTGGATCCAATCATACCTTTGGAATGGCATTTGATGATGTTGGTAATCGGTTCCTTATAACGACTAGTCGACCAGCTCTGTATGCAGTGCCTTTGCCTTATCATTATTTGAAGAGGAACCCTCACGTAGGAACTCCAGATCTCACAGCTACGGCAAGTGATTATCATAATACATTTCCTACGAGTGCACCTCATCCATGGCGCCAGAAGCGTGGGGCCGATCCCAGATGGGTTAAATTTTACGGTGCAGGGGAAGCTAAGCCGAATGGAAATTTCACATCGGCCTGTGGACAACAAATTTATCGCGCGAAACTTTTTCCTGAATCTTACCATGGTAATTATTTCTGTTGTGATCCTCAACAGAGCATGGTTCATCGTGCTCAGATTCAACGTGCAGGATCGGGTATTGTTGTCCAACGCCATCCGGATCATAGCGATTCTGAATTTCTTACTTCAACGGATGGTTGGTTCCGTCCAAATAATTTAAGGGTTGGTCCTGACGGAGCACTATACGTTATCGATATGTATCGCGAGATCATTGAGGATTACTCAGCTATTCCGAGATATATGCAGCAACAGTATGGTCTTCTTAATGGAAATGATCGGGGGCGGATATGGAGAGTGGCTCCAAAAGGAAGTAAGCCTTTCCCGATCAAGACCAACAGATATGAACCTGCCAGTTCAGTATCAGATCGAATTAAATCTTTGTATGAGTCTGGCGCGAAATTAGTAGATGCAATGAAGGATTCCCATTATGGAGTACGTGTCCATGCTTTGAGGGTTGCTGACCAGAGTTTTAAAACTAACCCTGAACTATTGAATGCAGCGTTGGATCTAATTAAAAATGAATCTGATCCTAACGTCTTATTGCAGCTTGCATTGAGTCTTGGAGAAAGTGATGATTCTCGATCAGTTGCCGGATTAGTGCAACTTGCGGTTCGTCATTCTGATGTTCGTTGGATGAATAATGCTGTTCTAAGCTCAATAGGGAACAAGGCAGGTTCATTTTTTGAATTGGCTATAAAGGAAAGGTCGAAAATGGATGCATCAATACTTGAGCAGGCAGCTCAAACGGCAGCGCGTAGTGGTGACGCCAAGTTGCTGGTTGCCGCCGTGGATTACCCGGACCCGGCCCTCCGTCTTCGTATTCTGAGCCTCGCAGCTAAGAATGGAGTTGATGTTTCAGGTTCGTTGCGTGCAATTGCTGATGAAGCTCTTTCTGCTCCTGATGCTTCAGAACGGCAACGACTCGCCGCATTGCAGTTGATTGGTTATGCTTCTCCGGATGTAGTTGAATCTGGTGTTAAAAACTTTTTATCTCCTACACGGAATCCTGATTTTCAGGCACAGGCTATTAAAGCTGCTCTTGCTCAAGTAAATGTAGTAGTTGCAAAGCAATTAATTGAATACTTACCAAGATCGACTCCCCGTATTGCTTCGCTTATTACTGAGGCCCTCTTAGCACATCCAGAAACAACCAAGCAACTCCTTTCCTCAAATACTAAAGCGCAATTCTCTGCACTCCAGATGTATCGTTTGCTTAATCATGAAGAATCAGAAATTCGTAAATTAACTCAGTCTCTTTCAGTAAGATCGAGCAAGAAATCAACAGATCAGGTTGTTCATAAAAGTTATTATGCGGCTTTGGAAAAGAATCCTAATCTTAAACGTGGATCAGCTTTATTCATGGTTCATTGTGCCAATTGCCATCAATTTGGAGGGCAGGGGATTGCAGTGGGCCCTCCACTTGACGGAGAGATTGGGCGACCAGCCGAATCTCTCCTGGCCGATGTTCTTACTCCTTCAGCCCAGATCACTGCAGGTTATTCTACTTA
This sequence comes from Verrucomicrobiales bacterium, assembly GCA_013213965.1. Taxonomy (GTDB): domain Bacteria; phylum Verrucomicrobiota; class Verrucomicrobiia; order Verrucomicrobiales; family DEV007; genus EC70. Next base: position 8,764 of record JABSSR010000276.1, read on the forward strand.
CATAGGAAAATTAAAAGATGGGGCTTCTCATACCGGTGTCCTTTCGTCAGAGTCTGCTACCAGTTTAACATTATTGCAGGCCGCTGGAGCTAAGACTCAAATTTTACGTTCTGACCTCATGTCTCTTTCACCAATCGAACTTTCTTTGATGCCGTCGACATTTTCTGAGATTATGAAACCAGAAGAATTGGCTGATATTATAGGTTATCTTAGAAATCATAAAAGTAGCGGATCACTGGTACTTTTTGATGATGACCCTGGATTTCCTGGGGTATTGAGCGCAGGAAAAGGAGATGCTTCGCTTGACTGGAAAAATTGCGCCTCCGGGAGGGCCTGCCTTACCGTTTCTGGATTTCAGCGATATGGAGCTCAGTTGCCGGGATGGAATTTTAGTGTCAAAGAGACTCCGCAAGGGAAAGGCCAATTCCGTTACCTTAGATTGGCAATGAAAACCATCGATGCAGATGGCATGATGATTGAGTTGGCAGACAATGGGCAATTCCCGCCGAATGACAAGCCGGTCCGAACTTATTATGTCGGCAAGAATACAACTGGATGGACATCTAATCAGCTTGATAAGAAGATACCTACTGACTGGAAAGTTTATACGATTGATCTGTGGAAGAATAATGGAGATTTTATTATTACTGGCATGGCGTTTACGACCATGGGAGGGACGGGAAATTATGATAGGATAGAGCTTTTGCGGAATGACCCTGGAGAGTTAAACTGATATAAAATCTGAGTATTTGATGAATTACACTAGAAAATTATTTTGTTTCTTATTGTTTTGTTCTATTTCCTTTAGTTTTTCTAGTGAAGAAGAGCCTAAACCTGAGAATGTAAAAACTCGATACAAAATGCCGTCAATTGTAATGACTGCTCATGTTGATTGGCCAAAGGATCTTAATCACTGGGATACCATGGCAAAGTTTGTCACCAGTCATGGCTTCAATGTGGTAGAGGGAGGAGTTGAGCATTTAGATGTTTGTAGAAAGCATGGACTGATGGTGCGTCTAGGGGGTGACCAGGCAACTCTGGATCTTGCTCCAAAATTAAAGGACGATCCTGCTGTCTTTGGGTATTTTATTTCAGATCGTCGCCGCCGTGATTCCTTTCCAGCCTTTGCAAATATTGCAAAAATTTTCGGGAAGGCAGATCCTAATCATCCAACTATTTTTATTAATCGAGCTAATTGGAATGAATTTGGTGATTTTACTAAACAAGTAAATCCAATGCTTTTGGATTTCTATCATTATCACGCGATGCCGAGAAGGCATCCTGAGCGTTATTATTTATATCTTTTGATGTTTCGGGATCTTGGCCATAAGAACGGAATTCCCGTCATGCGCTGCACTAGCAGTAGTTCGCCTCCTAATGTCTTAAGGCATACTATTTATAGTAGCCTTGCTTACGGGGTTAAAGGTTTCCATTTTTGGGTCCCATGGATCTTTGCTCATGCCAAGGACAATGAAGGTAATGCTGTTTTAAAAGAGGGTAAGCTTGATATGTATATTACTTTGCCGCATCTAACTGAAGTGGCTAAGGAAGTTCAACACATGAGTCCTTTTCTGTCTAATTCTCGATCAATCGATATTTATCATACTGATCCACTTCCGATTAGTGGTGGTAAGTCTCCGGAAGATAATTGGTGTCAGTTAAATGGAACAAATCTTTTATTAGGAGTATTTAAAGAGAATGGAGGTAAAGATTTTCTCCTAGTAACTAATAAAAATACAGGTCAGAAGCAGAAAGCGAAGATATCCTTTGATTCAACAGTCAAAGGGGTCGCGAAAATGAATAAGAAGACCGGTCAGTGGTCAGATCTTACGATTCATTCAGGGCAAGAGAAACGGTTTTTAGAATTGGAAATGAGTCCTGGTGATGGTGAGCTCTTGAAAGTGATAAGGGAGATCAAACAATAGGGCCTCTTATATTAGGCGTTGAAATCACTCACCTCCCATCCTTTTCGGTAATTTCGTTTGAGTAATTTATGGGCTCCTGAATGATTTGTTATGGCAAGGTTTGCAGCGTCCCATGAGAGTTTTTGATCAGGAGTCCTGATGGCAACTGTTCCTAAAAGGATTGCTTCAGTCATTGGTCCTGTCTGCTCAAAGTAAGATTCGTTTTTAGTTTTTCCAATGATCGCATCAAGGAAGTGATGATAGTGATTTCGGGTATCAAGCTTTGGTTGAGGTGTACCTTTGTATTTATCACGTGGCAATAGCATGGCGCCTCCACCGTTAGGTATAAGGACAGCTCCTTCAGTTCCAACGATTAGTGCTGACTCTGGAGGATAAATTTTTCCTGGATACCATTTTTGAGCTGCTTCAGGTGGGTAAAAGAGTCCGTCGAACCACTCAATAGTTAATTCACTTTTTTCAGTGATTGAATTTCCTGGAAAAGTCCAGGTGATGTGGTCACTCTGAGGCCAAGTATCTCCCCTTCGATCCTTGGAGTTTTTCCATGATTCCTGAACTGTAGCGTGAACTGTTTTAGGGGCAGTTAGATCAAGAGCTTTCCATGTTGCATCAAAAACATGGCAGCCAATGTCGCCGGACCAGCCAGTACCGAAGTCCTGCCATGCACGCCATTTGCTTGGGTGATAAATCTCTGGGGCATAAGATCTTTCAGGCGCAGTGCCTAGCCACAGATCCCAATTTAATTGTGAGGGGGCAGGATGTTTTTTTTCTGGTCTAGGACCAACTAGTCTATAACTATCGATGGCTCCTGGACGATTAGAACAGAGGTAAACGTGTTTGACTTTGCCGATTAACCCGTTCTTCACGTAATGAACGCCCATCCGGTCACCGAACCCTGAAGCGGCTTGTGTTCCGAGCTGA
>JABSSR010000277.1 GCA_013213965.1 Verrucomicrobiales bacterium
ACCTCCATACGAATCGGGAATCTTTGTGCCGGCAAAGGATTTCATAAGATTCACAAAACGGAAATTCGCCTGCTCTGAGAATGGATCCAACTTCTTTGGCTCCGGCAACTTCTCAGCTACGTATTGCGGGTCAGCCGAAACGATAAAAGCATAACGAATCTCTGATAACGCTCGCTGGATGAGGAGCACATTACAAAAAAGTAGAATTATTAAATATTGAATATTTCTAGACATAATACTTTCAAATTAATCTCTCAAAATCATCGATGAAAGACTTCATATCCTCCATAAGAACAGCATTTGGATTGCACCTGAACACCATACCATCAAGATACATCAAACTGCGTACGATGGCAAAGATCCCCTGATCAAAGGACATGCTAGATTCGACGCCGAGCCTGATCGTTTCCATCATTTTTGTCGGAATAAGTCAAATGTTGTTCAGTCATGCTTGCCCGATTTCTCAAAAGCACTAGAATTGGGATCACTTAATCACTCAAATGAAGATAATAAAGTTCGCAATCCCCTTATGTATTTTGCCTCTCCTTGACCTTCAGTCCCGGGAATCAAAAGAATATGACAACGATGTCAATTACGATGAAGCCAAGATCCCTCACTATGATCTCCCGAAGTTGCTAGTAACGCCAGAAGGAAAAAAAATAACCTCGACTAAGGAATGGAATGAAATTCGTAGACCCCAAATCCTATCACTCTTCAGCAACTTGATTTACGGACGCGTTCCTGAACCTTCCAGCCCTATCAAAGTAGATTTCAAAGTAGTCAAGAAGGATGAGAAGTTCATGAAGGGAAAAGCTACCAGAAAAGACATTGATATTAAAATCAGTAACGACAATGGAAACGTAACAATGCGTTTCATTGTTTTCTCACCCAACGATGTTAAGGGCCCTGCTCCTGCCTTCCTTAAGCACAGCTTTAATAATACCAGGTCAAATGATTTTGACGCGTCTCCTTTCCGTATAGGAAAACTAAAGAACGGTTGGCCTTTAGGTGAATTCTTTGATCGGGGTTATGGATTCTGTGCGGTCTACCATGAGGACCTTGTCAAACATAACGAAGTTGGTTTTGGTAATAGTATCCACAAACTATTTTACCCTAAGGGACAAAGTTTCCCTAAGGCCAGTGAATGGGGAGTCATCTCGGCATGCGCTTGGGGAGCAATGCGCGCAATGGATTATCTGGAAAAAGATGATGACATTGACCATACTAGAGTCGCCATAATGGGACACTCAAAGATGGGTAAGACGACCCTCTGGACTGCTGCTCAGGACGAGCGCTTTGCTTTGGCAATCTCAGCACAGTCGGGTTGTGCAGGAGCTGCCCTTTGGCGAAGAAAATCAGGTGAAACTCTCAAAAAAATGGTCACTCGTTTTCCTTATTGGCTTTGCAGAAATGCGTGGAAATTTGTAGACCAAGAGGATGATCTTCCCATCGATCAACACATGCTCATAGCTTGCATTGCGCCCAGACCCGTATACATCCATAGCGGAGTCAAAGATACTTGGGCCGATGGCCGAGGAGAATATCTATCAGCTTATCATGCAAGCAAAATCTATGAACTATTCGGCAAAAAAGCGCTCGAATCTGAAGACTCACCCACTGTAGGGAAAGCCATCATTGAAAGCCATGTAGGATATCATATAAGAGAAGGTGGACATTCGATCGAAAGTTTTGACTGGAAAAGGTTCATGGATTTTGCTGATCATCACTTGAAATCAAAATGACTCTGATAGCTCGGTGCGAATAATTAAGACACAATTAAGCGTAATACTTTTTTGGTTTCTGCTAATTACAGCGGAAGCAGACTGGCCCAAATTCCGTGGTTCAACTGGACAAGGGATATGGGAATGCCCTGGACTTCCTCTTAATATAGAAAATCCCATAAAGGTATGGGAACATCAAATAAATGGTGGATACAGCGGCATCACCATCAAGGACGGAAAAGTTTACACAATGGACCGACCAGAAAATAAAAACGTGGAAAGGGTACTATGTTTTGAAGAAAAGAGCGGTGAACTGATTTGGGAAC